>SCTL01000286.1 GCA_004297495.1 Verrucomicrobiota bacterium | reverse complement strand
AAACCGATGGCCGTCACGCTGCCGTGCGTGTTGCTGTTGCTAGATTTTTGGCCGCTTCGCCGATTTGAACTCTCAACTCTTCCGCGCCTCCTACTGGGAAAAATCCCGTTCTTCATCCTGAGCGCCGGCGTTTGCTGGCTGACGATGGCGGCGCA
The DNA here is from genome assembly GCA_004297495.1 of Verrucomicrobiota bacterium. GTDB lineage: Bacteria > Verrucomicrobiota > Verrucomicrobiia > Limisphaerales > JADLHS01 > SCTL01. Next base: position 5,954 of record SCTL01000286.1, on the reverse strand, counting down.
AAAGACGGCCATCGTTTCGACGGCGGGGCTACCGCTGCCCCAACGGATCGCTCACGTGCTGCTGGCTTACGTGCATTACGTGGTGGCGATGTTTTTTCCGATCAATCTTTCCGCGTATTATCCTTACGAAACGTCCATTCCATCCGCCCACGCAACGTTCGCGTTTATCCTGCTGGCGGTGGTCAGCGGGTTGGTTTTTGCGTTCCGCCGGAGCCGGCCCTATCTCGCGTTTGGTTGGCTCTGGTTTCTCGGCACATTGGTTCCCGTCGTGGGTCTGGTGCAGGTCGGAGAACAGGCGTGGGCGGATCGTTACACGTATCTGCCGCTGATCGGGCTGTTCATCGCTGTGGTGTGGGGCGCGGCCGAGCTTGTGAAAAACAAATTCATCCTGCGCGTAGTTGCCACCGCCGCTCTTGTGATTCTGTCCGCCACTACCTGCGTCCAGCTCAAATACTGGCGCAACACCCGGGCGCTATTTGAACACGCGTCACAGGTGACGCCCAACAATTACATGGCGGTGACCTTGCTTGGCAGCCTGCTGGCCAAAGAGGGGAAGTTCAATGAAGCGATCGAATACTACCGCAGGGCTTTGAGTTACAAACCCAGTTATCCGGAGGCTCATTTCTTTCTTGGCCACGCGCTCGACCAGCAAGGCAAGCTGGATGAAGCGATTGCGGAGTATCGCAAGTCGCTCGGGTTCAAACCTGCGCTGGAGCAGACGCATATCTTCCTCGGCTTGGCGCTCGCAAAACAAAAGCAAGACTCTGAGGCGGAAAGCCATTACTTAGCCGCGCTCAAGATCAATCCTGAATCCGCTGGCGCACATAACGCCCTCGCCCGGTTGCTTCATGCGCAAGGACGATTCAGCGACGCATTCGCGCATTACCAAGCCGCATTGAAGTCAGATCCGAATCTCGCTCCGGCGCATAACAACCTTGGGATTCTTCTGCTGCAAGAAGGCCGGCCAAAGGAAGGCGCATTGGAACTTCGCGAAGCCATGAAGTTAAATCCCAGCAACCCTGAAACCGAATACAACCTCGCGCTCGCGCTCAATCAATTGGCACAGTGGCAGGAAGCGTCCGAACTGTTTTCCAAAACCGTTGGCCGCAGCTCCACGGATGCGAACGCACACTCCCAGTTTGCAGTGGCGCTTGCTCATGCAAACAAAACCCGTGAAGCGATGGCCCAATACGCGAGCGCGTTGCTGCTACAGCCGGATTTTCCCGATGCGCTCGATGGACTGGCGTGGATCCTGTCCACCGATCCTAGCCCGGCAGTCCGCAACGGAATCGAAGCCGTACGCATGGCGGAACGGGCGTGTGAACTGACGGGACGAAAGGACGCTGAGAAACTGAAAACTCTTGCCGCCGCCTATGCTGAAGCGGGCCGGTTTCCGGAAGCGATTGCAGCAACACAGAGCGCTTTTGACCTTGCTTCGCGCACGCGTCAAACAGCATTGGCGGAGGAGTGCGAACAGATGTCCAGCAGTTACAAACTGGCGAAGCCGTGGCGTGCGGACCGGTAACATTTCTTGCGGCAAATCAACGCACTGAAACAAAAACGCCCCGGCTGCAAAGCCGGGGCGCTGAGTCTTCCTGTTTCGAAGTTCTCGTTTAAGGCGTGGTCACGCGATAGAACTTCTGGCTGCCACTCGCGCTCGTATCGGTGAACGTGCCGGACGAGTCGGTGAAATGCACCTTGTTCGTGAGAGACGCGTAAGGCCCGAGCACATCTGTGGAAGCTTGAACTCCGTACGTATAACTCACGGGCGCAGCGCCCCAAGTCAGCGTAGTGCTGTTACCGGCGTGCGACGCTGAAACCGTGATTGGGTTGGTGACGATGTCTGAGAAGCGCGTCACAGTAACACTGTAGCCCTGATTGCGGGGAGTGGTGCTGTTGTTCAGATTCTGCGTGAGCGGTCCGACGACCGTGTTGGCAAACGCCGGCAAAGTTTGGCCGGCCGTGTCTTGATCCAGGAAGGCAAAGAACAAGTTGAACGTTTCTCCCGCGGTATTCGTGACGATGATCGTGGCATTTGCGGCGGTTGAAAGAACCACCCCGGCGTTCGTCCCGAAATAAACATTTGTGAGCATCACGATCGAACCTTCAACATTTGTCTCCACCAAAGACAGATTGTTGGTGATGGAGAATGGAATGGGTCTGGGAGCGGGGAGCAGGGCGATGTTATTGCTGAGGATCGTATAGGAGGTGCTCAAGTCAGTGGTGTCCGCCTCCAATTCGAGGGTGCTGTTAAAGCTCGACAGGAATCCGACGAACGTCACCACGTCACCCTGAGCTGGTCGGAATGTAGAGGTGCCAGTAAGGAAAATATTGAGCCCTGCCGTGCTATCCTGAAGGTAATAGGAGGCAGTATTGCCCGTGGTAAGATTGGTGAACGTGGTGACCGAACCGGTCGCCTGCCAGCGCAAGGTAGAGTTGGTGGCCAAATAAGTGGTGGGATCCACAAGCGTGCGCAGGAAGGCAATCGAGACGGCAGGGGGCGGAGTGACGGTGACGGTCGCTACCGCGCTGGTCTTGCTCCCGTAAGGATTGGAAACCACGCATACATAGTTGCTGGCCGTGTCATTATTCGGCAACGCGTCCGTAATCGTAAGCGTTGTAGCATTCTGACCGGAAAAATTCGCGGCATCTGGAGGAACGAAGGAAGGATAATAATACCACTGATACGAGAGCGTTGGCGGGCCGCTTGCCAGTACTGTCACGGTAGCCGTGGTGTGAGAGGAGACGTTGGTGTTCCCTGTAATGCCTGAAATTGTCGGCGGGATGGGCGCGTTTGTAATAGTCACCTGCGAAACCGCCGATGTCACACTGCTCGCAAAAATTGCATTCGTTGTGCTGGTGACAATGCAACGGTACTCACCTGACTGGTTGGTTATCGCCGAAACAAGTGAAAGAACGTTGCTCGTGCTGCCGACGTAATTTGCATCGTCCACAAGATTCGTTCCAGCATGTGTCCACTGGAAGCTCACCGTCCCAGCCCCGCCACTGACACAGTACAGGTTCGTGCTAGCGTTCTCAAATGCCAGCGCAGCAGCAATCGGCTGATAGTAAACCGTGGCCGGCTTCACCGCACCGACATTCACGTCATCAAAGGAGTTTCCGACGTACAAATCATCCACCACGAGTTGACCAGCTTGGCCATTGGCGCTTGATTGCCGGAAGGAGAAGAATCCGATGGTAGCGCCAGTGACTGTGTCTATCGTTTGTACGTTGGCATCACTGGTAGAAACCGGATCAATCCATAACGTACCCAAGAAGGCGTTCGTGTCATAGCTGATCACGACCCGATAATCCGTGTTGGTCGCCAAATCAAGCGGAAGGAATCTTCCAACAGCGCTGCTGGCTCCAGCACTCACGCCAAGCCGCCATGTATTCGGACTGCGGCCCTGTCCACCCCACACCCTGCACCGGAACGTTGACGAGTTCTGGCTGAAATGTGCGAAGTAATTACTGTTCACGGGTAGATTCGTCGAGTTGACAATGAAGCTCGCGAAAAGTGTCGAAGTTGGCGTATTCGTGAACGGCCGGTAAACGTCACCAGCCCGGGTGCCGAAGACCTGCAGCCGACCACTGACAACGGCTGAGTCAATCGCGCCGCTGTAATTAGTCCACAGGTTGGCAGAGACGTTCGTCAATATGCCATCTGAGTATGGGAAGCTGTCTTGCAATATGACTTGCGCCCGAACTTGGGTGACGCAGGCTGTGAGGAGGATTAAGAGACTAAGCAGGATTCTTTTCATACACTTCATTTGTTTTGTGGTTTGACCGACGACTAAAGAGGTGGTTCTCAAGAAGCCGGGTTTGCAGTCAATCTTTCTGGTCTGGTTCTTTCTGGTGTCGGACTCTAACGCCGTGCCACAACGGATGCAAGTATTCCGTGGCCGAAATTATTCGCAACATTTCTACGGTGACAAACTGGTAACTTTTCCAAAAGCAATCCGTTTGCCGCACGCCGCCAACTGTCGCATAGTCCAATGAAATGAAGCCTTTCTTTCGGCAAACACCACGGATCGCCGTTCGGTTTTTCGCGGCCTGGCTAATTGTGGCCACAGCGCACGCCGCGGATTGGCCGATGTTCCGGGGAAACCCGGCGCTGCAAGGTTCGGCGACCGGCGCGCTGCCCGAAAAACCGGTTCTGCTTTGGTCCTTCAAGACGCAAAGTCCCGTGAAATCCTCCGCTGCCATCGTGGCGGATCGCGTGTTCATCGGGTCGAACGACCGCAATCTTTACGCGCTGGATTTCGCGACCGGCAAAAAAATCTGGGCCTGCACCAACGGCGGCGCGATTGAATCCTCGCCGCTCGTGCTGAACGGAAAAGTTTTCGTCGGCTCCAGCGATGCCAATCTTTACGCGCTCGACGCCGCCTCCGGCAAACAGGTTTGGAAATACGAAACCGGCGACAAGATTCTCGGCTCGCCCAATTGGTTCGTCACGCCCCTCACCCGGCCTACGTCCACCCTCTCCTCATCCGATGGGGAGAGGGACGGGGTGAGGGGAGTTATGGAAACGAATGTTCTCATTGGCAGCTACGACTTCAAACTCCACTGCCTCGACGCCGCCACCGGAAAGAGCAACTGGGTTTTTGAATCCAGCAATTACATCAACGGCTCGCCCGCGATTGCCGATGGCGTCGCCGTCTTCGGCGGCTGCGACGGCCAACTGCACGTCGTCTCGCTCGCGGACGGTTCACAAAGCACCAGCAACGAAATCGGCGCGCCCATCGCCGCCTCCGCCGCGCTCGCCGCGGGCCGCGCTTATTTTGGCCACTACGAGAACGCATTTCTCTGCGTGGATTTGAAGACCAGTTCCAACCTCTGGAAATTCTCCGACCGAAAATTTCCCTTCTTCTCCTCGCCTGCCGTCACGAGCGACCGCGTGCTCTTCGGCGGGCGCGACAAAATGTTGCACTGCGTAAATCGCGCCGACGGCAAATCCGTCTGGAGTTTCGCCACGCGCGGCAAAGTGGACAGTTCGCCCGTCGTCTGTGGCGACAAAGTCGTGGTTGGCTCGGATGACGGACGGCTTTATCTCGTGTCGCTGAAAGACGGCAAGGAACTTTGGTCTTACGAACTCGGCCAGCCGATTGACAGTTCGCCCGCCGTGGCGGATGGAAAAATTGTGATTGGCTGCGACGACGGCAGTGTTTACTGCTTCGGCGCGAAACCGAAGTAACAAAAAAAGTCCCACGCTCGCAGTTGAATTCCCTTCCGGCGTGTAGCATCTAAACTCGGTGAAACTGCGCCGAAAGAATTCGCATGCTGAATCGTCGTTGCCCGCGACGGGAAAAATTTCCGTCGTCATTCCGGTGCTCAATGAATCCGCCCGCATCGCGTCCGTCGTCCGGCTCGCGCTGGGCAGTCCGCTGGTGGATGAAGTCCTGGTGCTCGACGACGGCTCGATTGATGGGACGCCCGAACTGGCCCACGCCGCCGGCGCGCGCGTCATCACCAGCACCATGCTCGGCAAGGGCGGCTCGCTCGAAGACGGGCTCTTCGCCGCGCGCAACGATTTCATTCTCTATCTCGACGGCGATCTCGCGGGCTTGCGCAAGGACCTGGTCGAACTCATGGCGGAACCGCTGCTGACCAATCGCGCCGATTTTGTCAAAGCCAGCTTCTCGCGCCGCGCCGGGCGCGTGACCGCCCTCACCGCCCGCCCGCTGCTGCAAACGTATTTTCCCGAGCTGACGCATTTCGAGCAACCGCTCGGCGGCATCGTCGCCGCGCGGCGCGAACTGCTCCGCCGTTTGAAATTTGAAAACGATTACGGCGTGGACATTGGCTTGCTGATTGACGCTTCACTCGCCGGCGCGCGCATTGTCGAAGTGGACATCGGCCACATCGAGCACGACAGCCACGATCTGGAATTTCTCGGCGAGATGGCCACGCAAGTCGCCCGCACCATTCTCGACCGCGCCGCCGCGTGCGGACGG
>SCTL01000285.1 GCA_004297495.1 Verrucomicrobiota bacterium | reverse complement strand
GACCGGGCGGGCTTACGGGTTTTCGGTTGAGAACGCTTACCTGCGGAATCCCAAGAACGGTCGCGCGGTGTTTGTCGCCGCCGTCCTCTACACAAATTCAGACGGCGTTCTTAACGACGACAAATATGATTACGACACCATCGCCGATCCGTTCCTCGAGAACCTCGGCGAACTGGTCGCGCGTGAGTGGCTGTCCGATGCCCGCTGATTTCGTGACTTCGCCGGCGGTGCTTGGCAGAATGGACGCTGGCATGAAAAGCAACGGACATGACACCCACGCGCTGGAACAACTCCGCGCGGCGGCGGCGATTCTTGAAAAGGCGGCGCGTGATCGCGCTTTGCTGGGCGCGATGTCCGAAGCCGAACGCACTCGGCTGCTGAAAGCCGCCGGCGAAATCTATTGTCCGGACGTGCGTGAGCGGCGGCGGTTGGTGAAAGCCAAAGTGAAACAGCGCAAGGCGGAGAAGCTGCATCGCGATCAGTCCAAGCTGAACGAGACCGGCATCCGCAAACTGCGACGCGAAAAAGTCTTCACCACGCCGAATGTTTTCCCGCCGGAAAATTTCCAGCAGCACGAGGTGAAGGACCATCCGGAGTTCCGCGAAGTCGTCGAGCCGCAGAATTGCTACATCTGCAAACAGGACTACTCGACCATCCATCATTTCTACGACCAGCTTTGCCCGGCGTGCGCCGAACTGAACTGGCGCAAGCGCAGCGAGCTCGCCGACCTGCGCGGGCGCGTGGCCCTGCTCACCGGCGGGCGCGTGAAGATCGGCTATCAGGCCGGCATCAAGTTGCTGCGCGCCGGCGCGCATCTCATCGTGACGACGCGTTTCCCGCGCGACTCCGCGACGCGCTATGCGGCTGAACCGGATTTCAAGGACTGGGGGCATCGGCTGGAAATCTTCGGACTCGATCTGCGCCATACGCCGAGCGTGGAGGCATTTTGCCGTCACATGCTGACGACGCATTCGCGATTGGATTTCATCATCAACAACGCCTGCCAGACCGTGCGGCGGCCGCCGGATTTTTACACGCACATGATGGAGCGCGAGAACGGGCCGTTGCACGATTTGCCGTCAGAAGCGGCGAAGTTGCTCGGTGCTTACGAAGGTCTGCGCGGTTACCACATGCTGCCCGAGGGCGCGACATCTGCGTTCGGAGTTCCGCCTTCAGGCGGTTCGGTTGCTGCCGCGCCTACAGGCGGAACTCCAAACCATCGCCTGGCCGAAGTCGCGGGCCTGACCCACGCGGCGGCGTTGTCGCAAGTGCCCCTGCTCCCGGAGGAACTCGCCGCGCAACAGGCGCTGTTTCCCGCGGGCAAGCTCGACCAGGATTTGCAGCAGGTGGACCTGCGCGGGCACAACTCGTGGCGCATGTTGATGCACGAAGTTCCCGCCGTCGAACTGCTCGAAGTCCAACTCGTCAACGCCATCGCGCCATTCATCCTCAATGCACGCCTGAAGCCGCTGATGCTCCGCACGCCGGAACGCGACAAGCACATCGTCAATGTCTCGGCGGTGGAAGGACAATTTTACCGGAAGTTCAAGACCACGCGCCATCCGCACACGAACATGGCCAAGGCGGCGCTCAACATGATGACGCGCACGGCGGCGGCGGATTATCACGCGTCCGGCATCCACATGAACGCGGTGGACACGGGCTGGGTGACGGACGAAGACCCGGCTCACATCGCCACGCGCAAGCAGACCGAGCATCGTTTCCATCCGCCGCTGGACATCGTGGACGGCGCGGCGCGGATCGTTGACCCGATCATCGCCGGTTTCAACACAGGCGAGCACATCTGGGGAAAATTTCTGAAGGATTACCGCGAGACGGATTGGTGAGCAGCGCGCGCCCGTCCCGGGCGCAGCAACCTGGAGCGGACGAAAAGCTGACGAACTTTTCAAACTCTCCCTCGTTCGGACATAGCTGCGCCCGGGACGGGCGCGCGCCGGCTTTACGGCACGAACGCGCGCCAGAATTTTTGCGGCGTTGTCGGCAGCGGCAGGGACACGGTTTGCGGATCGTTCGTGAGCGTGACCGAAAGATTCGTCTGCCAGTTGCCGGCAATGAGATTCGTGCTGCCGAGGATGTGGTGCAGCTTGCCCACGTCGCCGCTGATTTGCAGCAGCAGGTTCGTGAGGCCGCGAGTGAGCGTCAGCACCGGTTTGCGGGCCGCG
>SCTL01000284.1 GCA_004297495.1 Verrucomicrobiota bacterium | reverse complement strand
TCTTCCGATCTGGCGAGGCCACGCGCCTCGCCTTTTTTATTTCAAATCTTACTCTTAATCTTCTTCTTAATCTTAATCCTCACCGGACTTAGATTAAGAACAGAAACCCAAACGGATGTTCATAGACGAAATTAAAATCTACGCGCGCGCGGGGCACGGCGGCAAAGGCAGTGTCGCGTTCCATCGCGAGGCTTACGTCCCCAAGGGCGGCCCGAGCGGCGGCAACGGCGGACGCGGCGGGAGCGTGATTTTGCAGGCTGATCACGATCTCAACAATCTCATCGCCCAGTATTACGTGCCCAAGCTCATCGCGCAGGACGGCGAAGGCGGCATGGGCAAAGGCATGGATGGTCACGCGGGCAAGGACCTGATCATAAAAGTTCCCTGCGGCACGCTCGTGTGGCGACTCCCCTCCACCAAACCCGCGGAGACTGGCGACGATGAAGACGCGGAGACTGATCGCCCCGTGCTCCAGAGCAGCACGGGCAAGCGCCCGGTGTTTCGCACATCCGGCGGCGTAACGGCGCAGGAAATTGATTTGTCTGCCGAGGAAGATAGCGAAGCCACCACGGACAGCGAGAAAGGCGAAGTTGTCGCGGACCTCACCGAGCACGGGCAGCAATTCATTCTTTGCAAAGGTGGGCGCGGCGGACTGGGCAATCGCAACTTCGCCACGGCCGCGCGTCAGACGCCGCGCTTCGCCCAACCGGGCGAGCCGGGTGACGAAGGCGATTTTCTTTTCGAACTGCGCATCATGGCGGACGTCGGTCTGGTCGGTTATCCCAATGCCGGCAAGTCCACGTTGCTCACCGCCATTTCCCGCGCGCGCCCGAAGGTCGCGCCGTATCCCTTCACCACGCTGCATCCGCAAATCGGCATCGTGGAATACAAGGACTTCAAGCGCCTTGTCGTGTGCGACGTGCCCGGCCTGATCGAAGGCGCGCACCAAAACGTCGGCCTCGGCCACGCGTTCCTGCGGCACATCAAGCGTTGCAAAATCCTCGTGCTGCTGCTCGACATGGCGGGCACGGACAACCGCGCGCCGTGGGACGAATACCATCAGTTGCTCAAGGAACTGGAGCTTTACGATCCCGCGATGCTGGAGAAGCCGCGTTACGTCGTGGCGAACAAGATGGACGAGCCGGCCGCGGAGGAAAATCTGAAGAAGTTCAAGCGCAAGGTGAAGAAGACGCCGGTGCTGCCCATCGCCGCCGGATTCGATGAGGGGATAGACCAGTTCAAGAAACTGATTCGTGAAGCGGTGGAGGAAGTGGCGTAGGATTAGTTCGCGTGTGGGACGGACTGCGCCAATCTGATTTCCGAAGAAAGTCTGTAACGTTTCGGCTTCCGAAGTGTCTGTGAATTTGTAATTCCTTAGCCCGGTTGAAACCGATACACCTCAGACAACATGAATTCGAAACCCATCGTCGCCCTTTCCATCGCCTTGAACCTCGCCCTCGCCGCCGCGCTGGCTTGGGCCGTGTCTCGCAAACCTGCGCCGGCTGATGCGCCCGCCGCGTCGGCATCGGCTGCCGCGAGCGCCAGCAACGACGCGACAACCAAAGCCGCCAAAGCCACCGCTTCGGTCACTCCCGCCGCGACCACTCCGTTGAAGGCGTTCGACTGGCGCATGGTGGAATCCGAGGATTACAAGAAATACATCGCCAACCTCCGCTCCATCGGTTGTCCGGAGGAGACGATCCGCGACATCATCGTGGCCGACGTGAACAAACTTTTTGAGTCGCGCCGCCGTGAAATGAACGCCACAACCAACAAGTTTCAATTCTGGAAAGCTGGCAACCCGCTCGCCGGCATGATGGACCCGAAGCGCATGGAGAAGCAGCAGGCGCTCAATCAGGAGAAGCGCACGTTGCTGAAGGAATTGCTCGGCGTCGTGCCTGACGAAAAACCTGATCTTCTCGCCGGATTCAATCCGTTTGAGTCCATGCTGGATTTCCTGCCCGCCAGCAAGCAGAACCAGGTGACGGACATCTACATGAAATATCAGGCCAAGATCGCGGGCGCCATGGGCAACGGCACGCCCGATGCCGAGGACTTGAAGAACATGCAGAAGGTCCAGAAGGACATGGACGCCGAACTCGCCAAGCTCATGTCGCCCGAGGAATATCAGGACTACCAATTGCGCATGTCGCAAACCGCCATGATGATGCGCATGCAACTGGGCAGCTTCGAGCCGAGCGAACAGGAATTCCGCGACATCTTCAAACTCAAGAAACCTTTCGACGACGATTACAGCAACATGTTCGGCATGGCCACCGGCACGAAGGAGGAAAAGGAAAAACGCGCCGCCGCTGAGAAGGAGATGAAGAGCCAAATCAAGGCCTTGCTCGGCGACGAACGCTACGCCGATTACGAACGCGCGCAGGATTACGCCTACCAAAGCATCTATCGCACGACCGACCGTTACGGCTTAGGCAAGGACGCCGCCAACAAAGTCTATGACATGAAGAAAGCCGCCGAAGATGAGGCCAGGAAAATCCGCAACGACAAGACGCTCGACAAGGATCAACGCACCGCCGCGCTGGCCGGCATCCGTGCGGAGACGGAGAAATCCATCCAGACGGTGATGGGTGACAAGGCGTGGAGTTCCTACCAAAGCCAGCCGGGCAACTACTGGCTGCGCGGCCTCAGTCCGGATCCGAAGAAGGATTGAATCTGCGGCTCACCGGACTTCGCTGTGTCCGGGCGTTCAACACGTGAGTTTTGTGGGGGCGGTCTCCATCCCCGAAGATATTCGGGGATGGTTAATTTTCGGTCGTCCGAGCCAGGTTGAAAAGGTAGGGCTCGCAGTCCTCTGCCAGCCGCCGATTGCCAACGGATGGGGCCAAGTTTACCACGACGGCGCAAAAACTTTTTTCCAAATCGAGCTAAGGCACATTCTCAGGCGGTAATACTTCTTCCAAAAAACGAATCCTAGCTCGGCGCTTGACATGCAACCATATGGTTGCATAATGTGCCGCGAGATGGATGCTGTGTTCAAAGCCTTGGCTGACGAAAGCCGTCGAAAGTTGCTCGACCAGTTGCATAAGAGCAACGGCCAGACGCTTGGCGAGTTGTGCGAACACCTCGACATGACGCGGCAGGCGGTCACCAAGCATCTCCTGTTGCTGGAAGCGGCGAAGCTGGTCGTCGTCGTCTGGCGCGGGCGCGAGAAGCTGCATTACCTCAATCCTGTGCCGATCCACGAGATCTCCGAGCGCTGGATCGGCAAATACGAACGCCATCGCCTGCAGGCGTTGAGCGATCTGAAAAAAGGTCTCGAAGAAAACAAAAACAAGAAAGGGTAACGACATGCAAAAGCCAAAGTTAGTTTACACCACCTACATCCGCTCGACGCCGAAAGACGTGTGGGCGGCCATCACCAAGCCGGAATTCACCCGCCAATATTGGGGGAACATGACGAACGTCTCCGATTGGAAACGCGGCTCGAAATGGGAACACCACAATCCCGACCACGAAGTCTGGATCACCGGCAAAGTTTTGGAATCCACTCCGCCCAAACGCCTCGTGCTGTCCTGGGCCGATCCGGACGATCTCGCGGACAAATCGCGCGTCACCTTTGAGATCGAAGCGATTGAAGACATGACTTGCCTCACTGTCACCCACGGAAGTTTCAAGACCGGTTCAACAATGGCTGGCAAAGTTTCCAAAGGCTGGCCAAAAGTGCTCTCCAGCATGAAGACCTTTCTGGAAACCGGCAAAGGTTTGAACATCTTCTGCAAAGGCTAAAAATAGCAAAGACAGGATTAACAGGAACTACAGGATTCAAAACCGCTGGCCGGATAATCCTGAAAATCTTGTTAATCCTGTCTCTTATTTCCCAACCGACGAGCGCAAATCTTTTTCCAGCCGGGCGAACGCGCGTTCAAAGGCGTCGTGGTCCTTCCAGTTCGAGAAATCGGGGATGTGATATTTGCGGACTTCTTCCGCCAAATCTTCGCCGGTGTCCGAGTCCAAGCACTCCCATTTTTTCAACGTCGCGTAATCCGTCAACAATCTGGAAAAGAATTCGCGCCGACTTTCAATAAACTTGCAAGTTGACCCAATTCCGTAATTCCCGGGTTTGATTTGCGAACAACGGTAAGAATGCCTGAAGGCCAAAGCTCCTCTTTATCGCCGAGCTTTACACGCTGCTTAACAGGCAATGCAAAAACATAAAATCCAATGTCTTCTAGTTCTTTGATCTTTTTGCTTAATCCAAATCCGGCTCGAACTCGGTCGCTGCTCTCTATGTCGTTCCACGCATCAATCCAATCTTGAACCTCTTGGAGAAATCCGCCGAGCAATTCCATTTCCTGTTCGCTGTGCGGCTCATCGTGGTCAAAAAGATGAGAGTATGCGCCTCCAAATGTTGCCATCAATTGCTTGCCAGTCTGTATTCGATCCAAAAGCCATATCTTGGGTTGCTTGCCTTCCTGTTTGAGCGGTTCGAGACACTGCTTTACCCAAGTTTCATGAACAGTTTTTAGAGAAAGGAGAAACTCTGTGTTAAATTTTTGCGGTTGGTCATCAGCAAGTTTGTGGTGTGTTTTGCAAAGCAGAATGAGGTTCTCGTATTCGTCCAAATTATTCCTGCTGCCAATTGCCATTCCGCGCGGCCCATCAACTTTTTGACCAATGATGTGACATTCGTCACCGACCACCGCTTCAGAATCATCGGCGGTGCTGCGATCTAACACCAATTCACAACGGCAATAAGCGCAACGATTACCAGACCGCGCCCATAGAATCTTTC
>SCTL01000283.1 GCA_004297495.1 Verrucomicrobiota bacterium | reverse complement strand
GGACTACTTTTTTTTCTTCGCGGCTTTTTTCTTTTTTGCTGCCATGTCGCTCACCCCCGATCTGGTTCAGGATTCGTGAATGAAAAATCATTTCCGCGAATCAGTCTCTGAGTTGAACTGGTTGTAGAGGATTCCCGCGCTCCGGTGCAAACTAATTCTTTCCGTCGCAAGCACGCTGATTGCGTGCCGCTACTCCTCGCCGTTGCCAAACTCCGCCTTCTTTCCCCAGCGCTGTTGTTTCTCCGGCAGCGAGGTGTCCACTTTCACGTAGTAAGTTTCCTCACCGAAAAGTTCATCGGCGCGTTGCTGCAACTGGCGCGACGGCGTGACAAAGAAGCGGTCGTTCGGCTCGATGAAAATCACCTGGCCCGTCGGGCGCATGAAACAAAGGAACAACGGACACCGGCCGGGATGAGCGGCGACGAGTTCGCGCACCCCTTCGATGTTCTCCGGCTTGAGATGCGCCGTGTGCAGACGCAGATGCACCTGCTTCGTGAACTTCTTCGGCGCATCTTCGAGCGGGAAAATCTCCTGCGGAAAAATCTTCGGCTTGTCCTCGCCCGTATTCACCTCGCCGACGACCATGATGGCTTTGTTCAATTCGAGCAGCGGACGGAACTTGTCGTAATCGTTCAACACCAGCACCTGCACCGAGCCTTCGAGGTCTTCGAGCGTCACCAGCGAGTAGGGTTTGCCGCTCTTTTTGGAAATGCCGTGCTGCACCGCCGCGATCATGCCGCCGATGCGCGTCATGCTGCGGTTGGGAATCTCGGCGAGCGTCTTGGTGTTGTGCAGGCAATACTTTTCCAGGATCGGCGCGTAGGGCGTGAGCGGATGCCCGGTGACGTAGAAGCCGAGCAGTTCCTTCTCGTGCGCGAGCAATTCGTGCTGCGGCCATTCGGGCAGGTTGCTGATCGCCTCCGGCATCGGCGGCGCTTTTTCCTCCAGCGCGCCGAAGAGCGAGCTTTGCCCTTTCTGCTTGTCGGAAAGAATGCTCGCCGCGCGGGCCAGCGTGCGCTCGATCTGCGCGAACAAAGTGGCGCGCGACTGGCCAAAGGCGTCGCACGCGCCGGTCTTGATGAGCGCTTCGAGGGTTTTGCGCGTCAGGTTGCGTCCATCCACGTGCTCGCACAGCTCGGCCAGCGACTTGAATTTGCCGTGCTCGCTTCGCGCTTTGAGAATCGCTTGAACGGCGACTTCGCCCACGCCTTTGATGGCCGCGAGCCCGAAGCGGATGACTTTGCCCTCGCGGGCCGGAGCGAACACGACTTCACTCTCATTCACATCCGGCGCGAGGACTTCGATGCCCATCACGCGCGCTTCGGCGATGTATTGACTGAGCTTTGCGGTGTCGCCCATGTCGTTGGTCATCATCGCGCAGAGGAACTCGACGGGGTAATTCGCCTTCAGATACGCGGTCTGATACGCGACGATCGCGTAGGCGGCGGCGTGCGATTTGTTGAAGCCGTAGCCGGCAAACTTTTCCAGCAAATCGAAAATCTGATTCGCCTTCGCCGCCGGGATGTTGTTCTTTTCCTTGCAACCCTTGACGAAAATGTCGCGATGCTTCTGCATCTCCTCGACTTTCTTCTTGCCCATCGCGCGCCGCAACAAATCCGCGCCGCCGAGCGTGTAGCCGCCAAGAATCTGCGCGGCCTGCATCACCTGCTCCTGATAAATCAAGATGCCGTAGGTCTCCTTCGCGATCGGTTCAAGGAGCGGATGCTCGTATTCAACCTTCACTTCACCGTGACGACGCTTGATGAATTCAGGAATGAGATCCATCGGGCCGGGCCGATAGAGCGCCACGAGGGCGGTGATGTGTTCGACGCTCGCGATCTGAAACTTGCGACACAAATCGCGCATCCCCCCAGATTCCAACTGGAAAATGCCGAGCGTATTCGCTTTGTTCAGCAGGTCGTAAGTCTTCGCGTCGTCGAGCGGCAAGCGATCCACGTCCACCGTGATGCCTTTGGTCCTCTTGACCATCTCACAGGTATTGCGGATGACCGTGAGCGTTTTCAGCCCGAGAAAATCCATCTTCAACAGGCCGAGATCGCCGACGGGATTCATCGCGTACTGCGTGACAATCGCGCCATCTTCGTCCGCTTTGAGCGGAAGCAGATTTACGAGCGGTTGATCTCCAATCACCACGCCCGCCGCGTGAACGCTGGCGTTGCGCGTCAGGTCTTCGAGAATCAGCGCGGTGTCAATCAACTCGCGCGTCGTTTCCTCCGTCTCGTAGGCCTGCTTGAGTTCCGGCGATTGCTTGAGCGCTTTCTCGAGCGTCATCTTGAGATCGAACGGAATCATCTTTGCCAAGCGATCACATTCGCCGTAGCTCAGGCCCATCACGCGGCCCACGTCGCGCACGACGGACTTCGCGCCCATCGTGCCGAAGGTGATGATCTGCGCGACGGAATCCTTGCCGTATTTCTGGCGCACGTATTCGATGACGTCCGCGCGGCGGTCGTCGGCGAAATCAATGTCAATATCCGGCGGATTGACGCGCTCGGGATTCAGGAAGCGCTCGAACAGCAGGCCGTAGCGGATCGGGTCCACGTTCGCGATCTCCAGCAGATACGTGACGAGCGACCCGGCGGCGCTGCCGCGCGCCACGCACGCAATGCCCATCTCGCGGCCTTTGCGGATGAAATCGCCGACGATGAGGAAGTAGGAAATGAAACCGGTCTTCTCAATGACACCGAGTTCGAGCTGGAGACGGTCGAGGACGATCTTGATCGCTTCCTGAATCTTCGGATCGTTGAGTTTGTGTTTTGGCCCGCCCTCACCCTGACCCTCTCCCCCGGGGAGAGGGGACTGCTGCTGTGCGTTTCCAGATTGTCCGAAGTCCGCCGTGCCGCCCGCAGCCGCAGCTTCACC
>SCTL01000282.1 GCA_004297495.1 Verrucomicrobiota bacterium | reverse complement strand
GACATGGCGCTATGACAACGCGTATTGCGGCTGGGCGCCGCTGCCGCCCCGCACGAGTTGCGCGGCTGGCGTTGGATTCACTTATTGCGGAAGTTCCGTGGGCGTGAATTTCTCCTTCGGGCTCAACGCCGGTTGCTACACATTCGTGCCGTGGGGCCGCTTCTGCAATTATCGTCCGCGCGAACATTGCCTGCCCTCGACGCAGGTGGCGAAGGTCTATCACAACACGACCGTCATCAACAACATTGTCGTCGGTAACAACAACACGGTCATCAATCGCGGCATCGCGCCGCAACATGTCTCAGCCTTCGCGCACACGGAAGTCCGCACCTACGCGCTGCGCGAAGGCCGGGCCAACGGCGCGATGAATAATAATCTCCGCAACGATCGCGTCGCCGAAGATGGCCGCTCGCTGATTGTGCATCGTCCGCGCGTTCATGCGGCCACCGTCTCGGGCCTCGTGAATGATCGCCGCTTCGAGAATCATGGCGCTGGCCGAACGGTGACCGGCACAACACCCACGACGAGTTCACCGCATCAACTCGGCGCGCCGAATTCCATCCCGTCGCAAATCCTCGGGCACGCCGATTCGGAACGCGCGAATTCCCGGCGGCGAGATTCGGGATCGAGCGCCCGGGTCGCCGAAGTAAATGTGTCCACCCACACCCTGAATCCTTCGTCACAAGTCGTTGCCGAAACGCCGTCGTCCGCGCCGCATACCTCGACGCCGAGCCAGCCGGCCCAGCCCGCGCAAAGAGTTCCGCAACGCGATGGTTCACTCGTCGTCATCGGCCAGGGTCAGGGCCGCGCCACGCCATCACACAGCGGCAGTTACTCGGTCTATAACAATTCGCCGCGAACGGAAACGCGTGAGCATCCAGCGCAAATCGAAACCCCGCATCACACCGCGCCCGTCGTGAGCGCGCCGAGCGAGACTCCGGCTCAATCCAGTCACAGTTACTCCACGCCAGCACCCGCTGCGCCTTCACGCCCGGATTTCGTACGCGTCTCGCGCGGCATTGAAGATCGCCCGGCTGGACGTCCCACCTACTCCGTGGCGACGCCCGTTGCGCCCGCGCCGAGCTATTCGCAACCGTCCGCGCCGGTTTACTCGCAGCCTGCTGCGCCGAGTCATGTCGCGCCACGCGAAGACGTCGCGTCGAGTCGTGGTTCGTATCAAGCTCCACCCGCGCCGAGCGCGCCGCATTACTCGCCGCCACCCGCGCAACCCGCCCCCACACGCAGTGAACCCGCGCAAGCCCCCAGTCGTTCGAGCGAATCCCGCTCGTCCTCCTCGCGCAGCGATTCGGACAAAAAAGGTCAGCCGCGCTAAACTCGCGATCCACCTTCCCGCGCCGGCAAATCTGCCGGCGCTTTTTTGTATCACGGCAACGCCGGGCGTTGATGAGGGCCTTTTGGAAGGGAAACTTTCCGGATGCACACCCGCGCGTGGGCAGGTTATTTCTCGACCGGCGGATGAGGGTTGAGATTGAACCGCAACGTCGTGCGCGATTTAGTTTGCACGTTGCTGATTTCCATCTCCTGCACTTCCCAGCGGCCATTGATCTTTCTGAATTCCTTCGGCTCGAACTCCTTCAACCTTTTTCCGTGCGCGTCGTAAGCGTCGGCGTGGACGATGCCGCCAGTGTCGAGATCAACCCACGAGACGACACGCGAGTAAGCGGGTGAATCGGCCTGACCTGAACTGCTTTCCAACACACCGCAACCCTGACCGCGACGGAGTTCCTTTTTCAACATCCGCTGCGCCGGCCAGTGCAGGAAATCCAGTCCGAGGTCCACGAGCCAGAAATCGGAGCCGGCAAAGGGAATGAACAATTCCGCCGGTTGCAACTGGCGCACGGCGTTCGATTGCGAAACTTCGTAATGATTCGTCCCGTTGCTGATTACGGTGAAGCTTTCGCCGATTTGATCGTTCGTGCCGGGATGAGTTTCGTAAGTGGTCCGCCAATCTGATTCGGTCACCACTATCTTGCCGGTGATTGGAATCTCCGCGCGTTGTCCCTTGGAGCGAATCTGGAGAATCCCATTGAACGTGGAATTCGTTTCGGGGCGCAGACTGCAAAGTTGCGCGGCGAACTGGCGGCCTTCGGTTTCCTGCTCGGTCAATTCCGCCGCCGGAAGATGAAAAACCAGGAGCGAAAGGAAGCAGAGAATCGGAGCGCGGACGCCCCGTCCGCGCGAATCGCCAAAAACAGAACTGGCGGACGAGGCGTCCGCGCTCCGCTCGCCACCGGGTTTCATTTGGTTTCCAGCGCCACCTTGATGGCCTGCGAAATCTCGCGCACGAAATGAACCTTCATCTTCTTGCGAACCTCGGCGGGCACTTCCATCCAATCCGATTTGTTCTGCTCGGACATGATCACGTGCCCCACGCCGAAGCGCATGGCGGCAAGAACTTTTTCCTTCACGCCGCCCACGCGCATCACACGACCGCGCAGGCTGATCTCACCCGTCATGGCGAGGTCCGAGCGCACGCGGCGTTTCAAGAGCAGCGAGGCAAGCGCCACGGCGATGGTCACGCCCGCGCTCGGGCCATCCTTGGGCGTCGCGCCGGCGGGGACATGCACGTGCAGGTCGTATTTGCTGAAATCATTCAAGTCCAGCCCGAGCTTCTCACCCTGGCTGCGCAGATAGCTCAATGCCGTTTGCGCGCTTTCCTTCATCACTTCGCCGAGCGAGCCGGTGAGCAGCAATTGTCCCTTGCCGGGCATGCGCGTCACTTCCACGAACAAAACTTCTCCGCCCACCGGCGTCCACGCGAGACCGGTGGCGATGCCGAACTCGTTGAATTTTTCGGCGCTCTCGGAAATGAACGGCGCGTGGCCGAGGAACGTGGTGAGCGATTTCGGCTCGAAGGTCAGCTTCGAAGCATGGCCGTTACGGGAGACGAGCTTCCGTGCCGCCTTGCGCGCGAGCGCGGCGATGTTGCGCTCCAATTGGCGCACGCCGGCTTCGCGCGTGTATTCGTGGATGACGCGGCGGAGCGTGTCGTCGGGAATGGCGACTTCCGCCGGCTTGAGCCCGTGTTCGTCCAATTGCCGCGGCACGAGATAGCGGCGGGCGATCTCAAGTTTCTCCGATTCGGTGTAGCTGGGCAGTTCGATGACTTCGAGCCGGTCGCGCAACGCGGGATGAATCGGTTCCAGCCAGTTCGCCGTCGTGAGGAACAACACGCGCGAGAGATCGAAGGGCAGATCGAGATAATGATCGGTGAAATTGCTGTTCTGGGCAGGATCGAGCACTTCGAGCAGCGCGGAGGAAGGATCGCCGCGAAAATCCGAGCCGACCTTGTCAATCTCATCCAGCATGAGCACGGGGTTGCGGCTTTCGATGCGGCGCAAAGTCTGAATGATGCGGCCCGGCAGAGCGCCGACGTAGGTGCGGCGATGCCCGCGAATCTCCGCTTCGTCTCTCATGCCGCCCAGAGCGATGCGCGCGAACTTTCGGCCCAGCGCGTCCGCCACGCTTTTGCCGAGCGAAGTCTTGCCTACGCCGGGCGGGCCGACGAGGCAGAGGATCGGGCCTTTGATCTGTTTACGGCGTTTGATGACGGCGAGAAATTCCAGCAGGCGCGTTTTGACCTTGGCCAGGCCGTAATGTTGTTCATTGAGAATTTTTTCCGCGACGGTGAGGTCGAGTTTGTCCTCGGTTTCCTTGAGCCAGGGCAGGTTGAGAATCCAGTCGAGATAATTTCGCGAGACGGTGTATTCAGCGGCGGAAGGCTGCATCTGCTGCAAGCGCTCCAATTCCTGACCGGCGATTTTCTTGACCTCGGGCGGCAGCGGGACTTGCTCGATTTTTTCGCGCAGGGATTTGATCTCGGCGGCGTTGGGTTCACCTTCGCCGAGTTCGCGCTGGATGGCGCGCATCTGTTCGCGCAGGAAGAAATCGCGCTGCGTCTTGGAAATTGAACTGGCGACGTCACTCTGAATCTTGGAACTGAGCGCGAGCACTTCCAGTTCGCGGTTGAGCATCGGCAGCAGGCGCTGGAGCCGTTCGCGCACGGACGAGGTTTCGAGCAGGCGCTGCCGGTCTTCGAGACTGAGATTCAGGTTGGCGGCGATGAGATCGGCGAAGTGGCCGGGGTCTTCGGTGTTGAGCGCGGCGACCTTGATTTGTTCGGACAGCGCGGGCGAGAGACGGATGATGTCCTGAAACTGCGTCTGCGCGTTGCGCATCATCGCGCTGAGTTCGATGCTGTCCTCGCGTTCATCGCGCATCAACTCGAACTTCGCGGTGAGATAGGGCGTGGCGCCGACGTATTCGCTCACGTGGATGCGCCACAGGCCTTCGACGAGAATGCGCGCGGTGTTGTCCGGCGCCTTGACCATCTTCGCGACGCGCACGACACAGCCGACAGAATGAAGGTCTTCGGGCGTGGGCTCGGGCACTTCGGGCCGACGTTGCAAGACCGCGCCGATGAGCCGCGCGCCGCCCACGACGTCATCCACGAGTTTCAAGCTCGCGGGCGTTTCAACGAGCAACGGGACGACCGCGCCGGGAAAAATGACGATGTCCGAGAGTCCGAGAATGGGCAGCGCTTCGGGCAATGAGCGCGAGGAGATGCGCGGCGGCATTTCATTGCCACCGCTCGTGCCGAGGATGCTGACAAATTCGGTATCGGGCGCGCTCATGTTCGCTCAGACTCCAACAGTTTGGATGCCGCCGGCCGGGGAACGATTCAGAAAACTAGCTTCCCTCGGAGATGTGAACCTTGGTGCTCTTGGATTGCGGCTCGGGTACGCGGGGGACGTCAATGCGTAGGAAGCCATTCAAGTAGGCAGCCTTGGCCTGGTTCAGGTCGTAACCCGGAGGCAACTCCAGCACGCTTTCAAACGGGCCGTAGTTGATCTCCATGACCAGGAAGTTGCAGTTCGGGGCGCGGCAGCAGTCGGGACGGTCGCCACTGATGCGCATGCGGTTGCCCTCGACGGTGATTTCGAGGTTGTCGCTGCGCATGCCCGCCATCTCCACTTTGATGACGAGGCCGCTTTCGGTGGCGTAAACGTCCGTGTTTGGGACCCAGTGACCGTTCTGCGAGCCTTCCGGGCCGCCCATTGCCGAGGTGCGGTTGACGAAGTGCGTCGTTGAACTTGATGATTTGGTCACGGCCATGTTGGGGCGAACACTATCTCACGCGTCCCTGCCGCGCAAGGGTTGTTGTCTTGGCGCGCACCAGCACCTCGGGACGTTCACCCTTGCGCGCTTTGAAGAGAATGGTGGGAGCGTCCCGATGCGAACCGGCCGACGAGCAGCCGCAATGCGTGTCGCGCTGGAAACTGAACTTGGGCCGGCGAAACCGCCGCCAAAGCAAGGCC
>SCTL01000281.1 GCA_004297495.1 Verrucomicrobiota bacterium | reverse complement strand
GACGACATCGGCCCCCGCAAAATCCAGATCGAGCAACACCAGCATCGGGCTTTCCGCCGCCACCAGCTCGGCCAGCCGGGGCAAATCATGCGTCGTCTGGACGCGATAGCCCAAATCCTGAAGCCGGGTCGCCACCTGACTTCCCGGCATCAACTCTTTGTACGCAACCAACGCGAGCGGATTCATGGCACGACAAGACTGGGCCAAGCCTCCCGACCTGTAAAACCATTTCGCACACTGGGTTTTACGGCGGGATGGTCGCCCCGCTTCCACCGGAATTGGCCCGGTTTTACGCTTGACGCGTACCGGCGGAATCCTTAGGTTGGCCGACACATTGGTAAACGTGTGCTGGCGTCAGCCAGCGTGTCAAAGTCGGAAGAAATGATCTCTCCGGCTTTTTTGTTCCCCATATGGGAACGAGGTGAGCGACTATGAACGCCGATATTTTGGCCGCAATGGACTTTTGGGAGCGCGAAAAGGGCATCAGCCGTGATGTCCTGGCCGCCGCTGTACAGGAGGCCATCATGTCCGCTGCCAAGAAGGCCATCGGCCCCGCCCGCGAACTGCGCGTCGCCATTGACCCAAAAAACGGCGAGATGCGCGCCTTCGCCAAACTCATCGTCACCGAACGCGTCATTTCCAAGCACGATCAAATCTCCGTCTTCGACGCCCGCCGTCTCAAGGCCGATGCCCAGATCGGCGACGAGGTCGAAAAGGAAGTCACGCCCACCGACTTCGGGCGCATCGCCAGCCAATACGCCAAGCAAGCGTTAATGCAGCAAATCCGCCGCGCGGAGAAGGCGCTCATCTTCACCGAATTCAAAGACCGCGTGGGCGACATCGTCAGCGGCACCGTCCGGCGTTTCGAGCGTTCTGATGTCATCGTTGACCTCGGCAAATACGAAGCCCTGCTCCCCAACCGCGAACGCGTTCCCACCGAGGAATATCAAGTCGGCGAACGCGTGCGTTGCTACGTGAAAGCCGTCGAACAAGGCGCTCACGGGCCGGAAATCATTCTCTCCCGCGCTGATCCGCGTTTTGTCATCAAGTTGTTCCAACTCGAAGTTTCGGAGATCAATGACGGCACCATTGAAATCAAAGGCATTGCCCGCGAGCCGGGCTTTCGCACGAAACTCGCCGTCTGGACCCGCGACGAAAAAGTTGATCCGGTCGGCGCTTGCGTCGGCCTGCGCGGTCAGCGCGTCAAAAACATCGTTCGCGAACTCAACAACGAGAAGGTGGACATCATCAAGTGGTCGTCCAACGTCCGCGAATTCGTCACCAACGCCCTCAGCCCGGCCAAACTTAAATCCTTTGAAATTGATGAAGCCAACCGGCGCGTGAAAATCGTCACCACCGACGACCAACTCTCGCTCGCCATCGGCAAACGCGGGCAAAACGCCCGCCTCACTTCCAAGCTCACGGGCTGGCAGGTGGACATCGAAGCCGAAGTCGTCGTGACCAAAGGCTTCGAGGAAAAAGTCGCCGAAGCCGTCGCTCAACTCGCCGCCATTCCCGGCATCACCCGTGAACAGGCGGATGTGCTCGTGCATCACGGATTGACCCGGATCGAAGATTTGTTGTCGGCGGAAGTCACCGACCTGTCGGACATTCCGGAATTGAACAGCCACGCCGGCGCCATCCTGGATGCGGCGCGCGCGGAAGCGGCGCGGCGCACGTTGAAACTTGGCGATACGCCGCCCTCACAGCCATGAATCCGGCTGGGAATTTTTTTGCCGCCGGAGTTTGAGCCATGAAGGCTTTGATTCAACAGCGGTGTTTGGTTGTAGAAGACTATGCCCGTTCGCATTTACGACATCTCGAAAAAGCTCGGCCTCGAGAACAAGGAAGTTCTCGTCAAGGCCAAGGAACTGGGCATTGCCGCCGCTAAAGTCCCCTCCAGTTCGCTCGACAAGATCACCGCCGAATATCTCGAGGAAGAAATCCTCAAGGCCAATCCCGCGCTCGCGGAAAAACTGAAAGCCCCCGCTCCCGCGCCCAAGGTCGCGCCGGTCGAGCAGAAAATAGAAATCATCACCGCGCCGCCGCCGCCGGTTGAGGAACCCGAACCTGCTCCCGCGCCGGCACCCGTCACTCCTGCGCCTGCCGCCGAACCGTTGGGGATTCCTGCCGAACCCGCGCCCGTGGCCAAAGCTCCCGAGCCACCCAAGCCCGCCGCGCCGATCATTCCGCCCAAACCCCCAGAGCCGCACAAACCCAAGGTCGGCGAGAAAGTCGGCTTCATCAATTTAGGCACACGGGCGCCCGCTTCGCGCCCGGCTGAAAAAACTCCGCCGGCCAGGCCCGCCGGTCGCAGCGATGGAGCCCGGACGGATTTCGCTCGTCGTGGCGATCAACGGGGTGGACGCGGCCCGGCGCCCGCAGGCGCTCCGGTGCGGGGCGGTTTTCCGCCTAAAGCCCAACCAGGTGCGCGGCCAGAACCGGCCAAGCCCGCGGCCCCGAAATTCGCCCTGCCCGAAGGCGCGCAGGTCATCATCATCAAGCCGCCGATCATGGTCCGCGAACTGGCCGACGCGCTGAAACAAAAGCCGTTCAAGATCATCGCCGATTTGATGGAGGCCGGTGTCTTCGCCACGGTCAATCAGGCGATTGACGAAAAAGTCGCCGCGCAGGTCTGCGCGAAATACGGCGTCAAGTTCGAGGTTGAGAAACGCGCGAAGGGCGAAGGCCAGGTTCACGCTCCGGTCAAAAAGGTCGAGGTTGATCTCGAAGACAAACCCGAACAACTCAAGCCGCGTCCGCCCGTCGTCACGATCATGGGCCACGTTGACCACGGCAAAACTTCTTTGCTCGATGTCATCCGCAAGGCCAACGTCGCCGCGGGCGAAGCCGGCGGCATCACGCAGCACATCGGCGCTTACACGATTTCCTTCCCGCATCCCGAGCGCAAAGGCGAG
>SCTL01000280.1 GCA_004297495.1 Verrucomicrobiota bacterium | reverse complement strand
CGAGGCAATCGTCACAGCCATAAATCCGGTTGCCGATGAGCGGGCGGAGTTCGACGGGAATCGGGCCTTTGAGTTCGATGGTCAGATAGGAGATGCAAAGTCGCGCGTCGAGTTGGAACGGTGCGGTGATGGCGCGCGTCGGGCACGCCTCGATGCAGCGCGTGCATGAACCGCAGCGATTTCTCTCGGGCGCATCCGGTTCGAGTTCCATCGTCGTCAAAATCTCCGCGAGAAAAATCCAGTTGCCGAGTTTGCGGCTGATGACGTTGGTGTGCTTGCCCACGAAGCCGATGCCGGCGCGTTGGGCGAACTCTCGTTCCAGAATCGGTCCGGTGTCCACATACCAGAGCGAGCGAGTGTTTGCGTCGCCGAGTTGGTTCACGAATTCGGTTAGGGCTTTTAGTTGTTCACCCAGGACATCGTGGTAATCAGCGAAGCGAGCGTAGCGGGCGATCTCGCCCGCTTGCCGCTTGCCGCTTGCCGCTTGCCGCTTGGTGGACTGATAACTCGCCGCCACACAAATCACACTGCGCGCGCCCGCCAGCACACGCTGCGGCTCGACGCGTTTCTCCGCGTTGCGGGCGAGATAGCCCATTTCGCCGTGGCGCGAATCGTCGAGCCAGCGCTGAAATGCGGCGGCGCTCTCGGGCGGCGCGGCGTCGGCGAAACGGCAGTCGTCGAAGCCGAGTTCCAGGGCGCGGCGTCGGATGGCTTCTTTCATCAGCGGGCATTCCTGGCGAGGCGGAACTGCGTGATGACCTGCTGGGCAATTTCTTTTTGCGAGCGCAATCCCGTGTTCACCAGCACGTCGGCCTGCCGGTAAAACGGTTCGCGCTCGGCGAGCAGGACGCGGATTTTTTCTTTCGGGTCGGGGACGTTGACCAGCGGACGATGCGTTTGGCCGCGCACATTTTCCCAAATCTTTTCCGGCGAGGCCCACAGGCAAACGACTAATGCGTGCGTCTTCAAGCTGGCGAGATTGGCGGGATTCACCGGCACGCCGCCGCCCGTGGCGATCACGGCTTGAGTCCGGCTTTCCAGGGACTGGATGCATTTGTGTTCCATCTCGCGGAAGGCCGCCTCGCCTTGCTGCGCGAATATCTCGGTGACGGGTTTTCCGGCGGCGGCGACAATGAGTTCGTCCGTGTCGAGGAAAGTGAAACGCAAATGTTCCGCGACTTGCCGCCCGATGGTGGATTTGCCCGTGCCCATGAACCCGATCAGGGCGATGTTCTGAATGTTGCGCGTGGCGGTCACGGGGCGTCAGTCTAAAGTCTGGGGTCGAAAGTCTAAAGGTCAAAGTCGGTCGCGCGTCGGGTGTTCAACACCTTGATCTTCACCGCCGGGGGGCACGAGCTGCCCAACCTTTCCCGGGCCGTGACACTTCCGTCTTGACCGGGAAAGCCCACGGAGCGTACACAGTGCGCATCAGGAACCCGAACCATTTTGAGGCTGGCACACTAGCGATTGACATCATTGATTCACGTACCTATGAACTGCCCAAACACGCCCACGCCACGCGGCTCATTGTGCCGGACGCCACGCCGGCGATTCGACAGGCACGCATTCAGGACGCCGTGAACGCCGTGCTCAAGGATTTGCGGATCAAACATTGAAGTGGACGGTCCGACGCAGCCACCGAATCAATACCAACCATCACAAACCCATGAAACCAAAAAACCTGTTCAAGCGCCTGTGCCTCCTCAGCGCCGGACTGTCCGTCCTGCTCGCGGTTTCCGCCAACGCGCAGAAAGTCGCCCGACCCAGACCCGGGCCCGCCGGTTCGTGGCGAGTGATCGGAACGGTGCAGGCTGATTTCAAGGCGGACCACGACACGATCATTGTGGCCGGACCGGCCGATGATTTCCGCAAGCTCAAGTTCAAGGTGACCGACGCGCCGCTCAAACTGCGTCGCGTGGTGGTGATCTACGACAACGGCGAGCCGGACAAACTCGAAGTGCGCAGCGACATCCGCAAGGGCGGCGAGAGCCGCGAGATTGATTTGAAGGGCGCGGGCAAGCGCAGCCTTCGCAAGATCGAGTTCTGGTATGAAACGAAAGGCATTCTCCAAGGCAAGGCCGACGTGACCGTGCTCGGCATGAAGTAAAACTTTCCAAACTTAACCTCAACAAACCAATCCATGAAAAACAAACTCGCAGTTCTCTCAATCCTGCTTGCCGCCAGCGTCGCGCTGACGGCGGTCGCGGCAGGCAAACCCAACATCCTCCACATCGTCGCCGACGATATGGGCTGGAAGGACGTTAGCTTCAACGGTGCGACCGACATCAAGACGCCGAACATTGACGCGCTGGCGAGCGGCGGTGCGAAGCTCTCGCAGTTTTACGCGCTGCCGATGTGCACGCCCACACGCGCGTGCCTGATGACGGGCCGCTATCCGTTCCGCTACGGCCTGCAAACGATCGTCATCCCCGGCCCGGCGGGTTATGGACTCGACATGACGGAGTATCTCCTCCCGCAGACGCTCAAGGATGCCGGCTACAAAACGGCCATCATCGGCAAATGGCATCTTGGCCACGCGGACGTCAAGTATTGGCCCAAGCAGCGCGGCTTCGATTACGCCTATGGCGCGACGATCGGTGAACTCGATTATTACACGCACGGCGACGCCGGCGTCCTCGACTGGTTCCGCGACAACAAGCCCGTGAAGGAAAAAGGCTACGCCACGCAACTCTTCGGCAAGGACGCGGTCAAATACATCAACGAGCAAAGCGCGGATAAGCCGTTCTATCTCTACCTCGCCTTCAACGCGCCGCACACGCCGTATCAGGCGCCGCAGGATTACCTCGACCGTTTCAAAAACATCGCCGAGCCGACGCGCCGCACTTACGCGGCCATGATGAGTTGCCTCGATGACGAAATTGGCAAAGTCGTCGCCGCGCTCGACCAAAAAGGCCTGCGCGAAAACACCCTCATCATTTTCCACAGCGACAACGGCGGCGTGCGCAACCCCATGTTCGCCGGCCAGATGACGGATTTGTCCAAGACCGTGCTCCCGTGTGACAACGGCCCGTACCGCGGCGGCAAGGGCGAACTTTTCGAAGGCGGCTGCCGCGTCGCGGCCTGCGCGAACTGGCCCGGCCACATCAAGCCGCAGACGGTGGACGGCTTGATTCACGTCGCCGATCTTTATCCCACGTTCGCCGCGCTGGCGGGCGCATCCACGGCCAAGTGCAAGCCGCTCGACGGCGTGAACGTGTGGGACACCATCGCCTCGGGTAAAGCCTCGCCCCGCACGGAAGTCATTTACAACATCGAGCCATTCCGTGGCGCGGTGCGGCAGGGCGATTGGAAATTGATTTGGCGCTCGCTGATTCCCACGAGCGTTGATCTCTACAACCTCGCCGAAGACCCCTACGAAAAGAACAACCTCGCCGCCGCGAATCCCGACAAAGTCGCCGCGATGCAGGATCGCCTCAACAAGCTGGGCACCGAAGCCGCCAAGCCGCTCGGGCTCGTGTGGATGGTCGGCACCTCCATGGCGCACGGCAAACCGGCCATCGCTTCTACCGAAAAAAGCAGCGCCGCCCCCGCAGTGGATTCGCACGGCCACTCCATCACCGAGGAAGGTTTCGGCGAGACCGAGGCCGTGGCGGAGCATCACTGAATTCCAAAACTCGGAAACTGGAAAAACAAATGGGAACAAAGCTCCTCATCGCGCTCGCCATGACCGCCGCGTTGCTGCCAACGGTTGCGCGAGCGGATG
This sequence comes from Verrucomicrobiota bacterium, assembly GCA_004297495.1. Classification (GTDB taxonomy): domain Bacteria; phylum Verrucomicrobiota; class Verrucomicrobiia; order Limisphaerales; family JADLHS01; genus SCTL01. The sequence continues at coordinate 90 of SCTL01000280.1, read as the reverse complement.
AGGCGGACGACAAAGCGCAAGCCGCCGAACTCGCCAAGAAACTCCAGAACCCGGTGGCCAGCCTGATTCAAGTTCCAATCCAGAACAACT
>SCTL01000279.1 GCA_004297495.1 Verrucomicrobiota bacterium | reverse complement strand
TGACGGCGGGCGGCAGCGGCTCGGTCACGTCGCCGATGCCGCAACGGATGAGGCGCTGGGCGGCTTCGAGGTTTGCTTCGCAAAACGTTTTTACGCGCCGGCCGATTTCGGGGAAGAGGTAGCCGGCTTTGAGTTTGAGATAATTTTCGTTGAGCAGTGCCATGTTCGAATTCAGTTAAGTTCCAAAGCCGGGAACGCTAGCGAATGTTTGCGCATCCGGCAAGACGGGGAATTGTTTCGCAGCGAAGGGGCGCGGCACTCCGGGCCGCAGCGGCTTATGGCGGGCAGTTGTTCCATCACGGAATTTCGCGGGTTCGGCGTGCTGCGGCCCGGAGTGCCGCGCGCCTATTTGCTCCCGGGTTTCACGGCGGGAATTTTTTCCAAGTCCGGCGGGAGCTTGCCCGGCTCGAACGTTTCCACCTGCAACGCAATCAGACTGAACGTCGGCACGACGAGTTGGGTCTGGCCGTTGGAGCGATCCACTACCATCGCGACGCCGAGCACCTGACCGCCGTGGGCGCGGACAATTTCCATGGTTTCCTGCACGCGCCCGCCTTTGGTCACCACGTCCTCGACCACGAGAATTTTTTCGCCGGGCGCAATCTTGAATCCGCGGCGCAACACGAGTTTGCCCTCTTCTTTTTCAACGAAGATGAACCGCGCGCCCAATTGCCTCGCGACTTCCTGGCCGATGACCAGTCCGCCCATCGCCGGCGCGACGACCGTGACTGCTCCCGAACCGCGCACTTTTTCCGCGAGCGCCGCGCCGAGTTTTTCCACGATGGGCATTTGTTGCAGCGCGAGCGCGCACTGGAAAAATTGCCGGCTGTGCAGGCCGCTGCGGAGGATGAAATGGCCTTCCAGCAAAGCGCCGGTGTCGCGAAAGACTTGGAGAACTTCGTTCTGAGTCATCGCGCAGAGAATAGACTCCGGTGGGAAGCTTGGAAATCGGAAATACCTGAGCGCCAAAGCAGGAAGGTCATTGGAAAAAGCAAAACGGCCGGACTTTCATCCAGCCGTCGCTATGAGAACAAACACAAATCAATTTCAATTCAGCCCCTCGACCCGGTCGTCGTTTGCGGCGCTGCGGACCACGCCATCCATCACACACGGTAACCGCACTTTGCTCCCGACGACGGCATCAGACTAACAGAGGGCGTTTTTCGGGATAGTCCCTATTACTGGGGACATGGGGCGACGGGAACATTCAACATTCAACGCTCAACTTTCAACATCGAACGTCCGGGCGGACCCTTGGCCGTTGAGAGTTGAATGTTGAGAGTTGAATGTTCCGCAGGTTCACCCCCGCAAAAACTTCGCCACCGCCTCCGTCCGCGTGCGCACCTGGAGCTTTTCGTAGATGCGACGGATGTAAGTGTGAACGGTTTCGTAGGTGACGCCGATCTTCTCGGCGATTTCCTTGTACATCAAACCTTGCGCGAGGCAATCGAGCACTTCCTTTTCCCGGGGCGAAAGTTCCGCCGTGGTTTCCGGTTTGGTCACGGGCTTGAGAAACGATTGCACCACCATGCGCGCAATGTGCGTGGTCATGGGCGAGCCGCCGCGATGCACTTCGCGGATGGCTTCGAGCAACTCGGCGCGCGGCGTGCGTTTGAGCATGTAACCGGACGCGCCGGCGGCGAGGGCGTTGAAAATATTTTCCGTGTCCTCATAGACCGTGAGCATCATCACCTGCACGGCGGGGAGCAATTGCTTCAACTGCCGCACGCACTCCACGCCGTTGATGCCCGGCAGGTTGATGTCCATGAGCACGACTTCGGGTTTCACCTTCGGCAAATCCTTGAGCGCTTCCTCGGCGCTGCCGTATTGGCTGACGCACTCGAAACCCTCGGCGCGATTGAGCATGCGCGCGAGCGTGGCGCGCAGCGGCTCCTGGTCTTCCACGATGGAAACTGTGATGGGCATCTAGCTCGTGCGTTTCGCGATTGGCGCGGTCAGCGTGATCAACGCGCCGCCTTCGGGCGCGCGGCTGATCGCAAATTTTCCGCCGACATCTTCCATGCGCCTGGACATGTTGCGCAATCCATTTCTCTCGCTGTCCTTCGCCGCGTCCGGCACGCCGCGACCGTCGTCGGCGATTTCGAGCGTGAAGGAATCCGTGTCCAACTTCAGGCGAATCCACGCCGCCGTGCCCTGCGAATGCCGGACGACGTTCGTCACCGCTTCCTTGGCGGCGAGGAATACGTTATGGCGAACCTCGGGAGCAAGCGGCGTGGCGGGAATCTGCGGCGGAACATCGAAACGATATTTCAACCCGGCCACATTGAGATAATCCTGCGCGTTCTTGCAGATGTAATTGATGAGGCCATTCAACGTGTCGTTGGCCGGGTTCACGGCCCAGACGATTTCGTCCAGCGTGTGAGTCGTGTGCCGCGCGGTCTGGGTGATTTGCCGGGCGTGCGCCTCGACTTCCTCGGGAATGTCCCGGTCAGCCTCGACCATCTCCGCGAGCAACGAAAGCTGCGTCATGCTCGCGCCGAGTTGATCGTGCAAATCCCGCGCGATGCGGGAGCGGTCCAGTTCGAGCGCCTTCTGCTGGCGGATTTCGCGACGCAACTTCGCTGTCGAAATCAAATGCACCGTCCCGACGATCGCGCCGAGCAACGCCAGCGCGCTCGCGGACATGAACCACCACTTCCGCCAGAACGGCGGTTGCACGATGATGGCCAGCGTCGCGCCGGTTTGATTCCACACGCCGTCTTCGTTCGCGGCGGAGACAGTGAAGCGATATTCGCCCGGCGGCAGTTTGGGATAGCGCGCCAGCGGCGTGTCGCCCGCGTCCACCCAGCCGGCTTCGTGCGGCTCGAGTTGGTAGCGGAAACGGCGGGCGTGTTCCGGCGTGGCGAGATTCAGGCTGGTGAAATGAATTTCCAGTTGCTCCCGGTTCGGCGGAATGACGAGTTGCGGCAGGCTGGCGTGACGCAACGCGCCGTCGCCTTGCGGTTTTGAATCCACCAGCACCGACTCGATGACGACCGGCGGCGCGCCGGGATTTGGTTTTAACAAACTCGGCTGCACGGCGGCGACACCTTTGATAGTCGGGAAGAGCAGGCGGCCATCGCGCGTGCGGCCGGCGGCGGGTTGCGAGCCGGTGGTGCATTCACTCGCCACGAGACCGTCGGCTCTGCCGTATGCGCGACATTCGACCTTCGCCGCCTTCCCGTCCGCGACTTTGCTGAGTTCCGATTTCGCCACGCGCATCAGGCCAGCGTAGGAACCGATCCACAAATAACCTTCACCGTCCTCGATGAGATAATTCACGCCATCGCTCGCGAGGCCGTTCAACGTGGAGTAGCGCGTCCATTTGCCTTTGAGAAATCGCGCCAGCCCGCTGCCGGGCGTGCCGATCCACAACGCGCCGTCCGCGTCGCAGAGCAGGGCAGAAATCTCGTCACTCGGCAAACCATCCGCGCTTTTGTGAATCACCTCGCAATGACCATCGCGCAAAAGATTCAAGCCGCCGTCGAGCGTGCCGATCCAAAGATTTCCCGCCGCGTCTTCCGTGATCGCCGAGACGCCCGGCGCGGAAAGTCCTTCGCGCTGCGCGAAAACTTTCCAGTCGCTGCCGTTCCAGCGGACCAACCCGCGCTGTGTGCCGAACCAAAGATTGCCCGCGCGGTCCTGAGTAATTGCGCCCACGCCCGTTTGCAATTCCGTCGGGCCGGCCACGAGACTGAAGCGATCATTTTGCAGCCGATAGACGCCCGCCGCTGGTTGCCCTCCGCTCGTGCCGACCCACACGCGTTGCTCGCGATCCACGAACACGGCGCGCACGCTGGCGTTCGCCAGTCCGCCGGCGGCGGTGACCGATTGCGCGAGTTGCGCCCGGCTGCCGAAGTCGCGCGTGAAATTTCCCTTCCAATACGTCACGCCGCCGCCGTCGAATCCAATCCACACGCCGCCCTCGGCATTTTCGCAGACGGATTGGGCGACCCAGCCTTTCGATTCCGGCGGCATCGTGAAAAATCTGGGCCGCACCAGATTCAATCCGCCGCCCGCCGTGCCGACCCAAAGATTCCCCGCGCGATCCATGCACAGCGAGAGAATGCCGTTGTGTGACAGGCCGGATTCAGTGCTGATCCGCCGGACTTCGCCCGTGGCGTTGAACCAATAAACGCCTTCCGCTGCGCCCGGCGACGACAACGCGTCGAGCGCGCCCACGATCAAATTACCTTCCTGATCTTCGCACGCCGTCGTCACGACTGCCGTGCCCCAGGGATACGCGGCGAGATCGCGTTCCAATTTTTCGCCAGTCCACTTTTGCACGCGGCCATCGGCCAGCCGCCAGTAACCGCCCTTGCCGCTCGGCACCAAAAAATCCAGCCGGCTCGAAGCCGCGGGCAGCCGCGAGGCGACAAAATTCGTTCTGATTTCCGAAACGATGCCGAGACTGAATTGGCCCAGGTCCATGCCGACCCAAAGTCGCTGACCATTCTCCGCCATCACCACGCGACAGAGGCTTTGATACGACGACGGCGGATTGAGCGTTTCCACCTTCCCGTTTTGGTAGCGGCACAATTGACCGTCCGCCATGTAGAGCCAGACCGTGCCTTGCGAATCTTCCGCGATCGAGCGCAGCTTCGGCTCGCGTCCGGCGGGGACGATGGCGAGCGATTCGATCTGGCCGTTGGTGTGGACGATCAAAATGCCGGCGGTCTCCGTGCCGACCCAAAGATTCTGCCGGCTGTCCTCGAAGAGCTTCACGATGCGTCCGCTCCTCAGTCCGGGCGCTTTGGCTTCGTTGAAGACGGTGAGGTGCACGCCATCGAATCGCACCAGGCCGCCGAACGTGCCGAACCAGAGATAGCCGTCGCGCGTCTGAATAATGGACGTGACCGAACCTTGCGGCAGGCCCTCCTCGATGTGCTCGATGATGAACGGCGAGTCGGCTGATGAAACCGCGCCGCGCGCCGGCCACAGGATTGCCCCGGCCAGCAATCCGGCAAGCCACCACGCGCAACGTTTCATCGGCATGGGGGATTTTCGGAAAGACCCGGCGGTGAAGTAAAGCGGATTGAACAGGAGGAAACGGAGGAAACGGAGTTGGGAATTTGCGAGCCGCGGGAGTGATTTCAAGAAAGCCGCGGCGGAGTTTTTCAACCGCGCGTTCTCCCTCACCCCAGCCCTCTCCCGCTGGGAGAGGGAGTAACTCGCCGCGCGTTTGGCAAGCGCAGCGCAGTAACGACACGAAGAACATTCGCCTAACCCGGCGGAAGCAACTGCGGTTTCCCTCTCCCAGCGGGAGAGGGATTAAGGGTGAGGGAGAGCGATTAACGCAGATTCAGAGTGCTCCAGGAAGTTATGCCCGAAGTGTCGCCTGATGAATTGTTTCAAAAAAATTGTCTGTTTTTCCGGTCTCCGTTTCCTCCGTTCCCTCCTGTTCAATCCCGTCTTCCCGGATTAAATTCCACGCCGCACATGAACATCGTTGTCCTCGACGGCTACACGCTCAATCCCGGCGATCTGAGCTGGGCGGAACTCGAGTCGCTCGGCCCGTGCCGGATTCACGACCGCACGCTGCCGGCGGAATTGCTCACGCGCGCCGCCGTTGCCGGCATCGTGCTGACGAACAAAGTCGTGTTGAACCGCGAGACGATTTCCGCTCTGCCCGAGTTGCGTTACGTCGGCGTGCTCGCCACCGGCACGAATGTCGTGGACCTCGCCGCCGCGCGCGAACGCAAGATTCCCGTCACCAACATTCCCGCCTACGGCACGCGCTCGGTCGCGCAAGCGACGTTCGCGTTGCTGCTGGAACTCACCAATCGCACCGGCCATCACGCGCAAACCGTCCGCGCCGGTCGCTGGACGCACAACGCCGATTGGTGCTACTGGGATGCGCCGCTCGTGGAACTGGACGGCCTCACGCTGGGCGTTGTGGGCTTTGGCCGCATCGGTCAGGCGGTCGCGGAATTGGCGCGCGCGTTCGGCATGAGAGTGCTCGCCCACAGCCCCACGCAAAAGCCATCCGTCCCTTTCGTCACATTCGTCCCATTGGAAACACTCTTCCGCACGAGCGACGTCGTCAGTCTGCACTGCCCGCTCACACCGCAAACCGAAAAGCTTGTGAACGCCGAGCGCCTTGCGCTGATGAAACCCACCGCCTTTCTCCTCAACACCAGCCGCGGCGCGCTCGTGGATGAAACCGCGCTGGCCAGCGCATTGAATGAAGGCCGCCTCGCCGGCGCGGGATTGGACGTTCTCACCGACGAACCGCCGCCAGCCACAAACTCGCTGCTGGCCGCGCGTAATTGTGTCATCACGCCGCACAACGCCTGGGGCACGCGCGCCGCGCGCGAGCGATTGCTCCGCACCGCCGTGGACAACGTGCGCGCCTTCCTCGTCGGCAAACCGCAAAACGTCG
>SCTL01000278.1 GCA_004297495.1 Verrucomicrobiota bacterium | reverse complement strand
CGATCACGAGCTATGCGCTGCATGCGGATGAACTCGCGGTGACGCAACAGGAATTGGCTCGTGAAGAATCTGGATGAAATCATCCATTCGCTCGGCGAAGCGAGTGCGAAGACTTTGAACGCGCTAAAAGGGCCAGGAGCTCAGAATGGACGGTTTAGTTCTGCTTTGCGACTTGCGCTTCGCAATGTTCCAGTCGGGCAACAACGCGTTAATGCGTTGGGAATGAGTTCCAGCGAATTCTGTCGAGTGGTGGCGAGTTGCTTCTGGACTCGCCGGGTTACTGACAGTTTCACTGACAGTGGCCGATCCAACCTTGAACAACGGCCCGAAAACAGGGCCTAAAGAATGGCTCCAGAGGTAGGACTCGAACCTACAACCACACGGTTAACAGCCGCGTGCTCTACCATTGAGCTACTCTGGAACCCAAAATGGACGCGCAATCTACTAACCGCGTTTGGCACCGTCAATATCATTCCCGGAGAAACGGCTTCACTCTGCCCGCAAACGTGACTACGTTGCCCGCGTGCGCATCGGCAGCTTGCTCATCCAGGAGATTTCTCTCTCGCGCTTCGTGCAGCGACTGCCTTCACCGCTTTCGTTCACCCAGGCGGTCGGGCGAAAATTATTTTTCTTCCTGCTGACGGTTCAAGGGCTGGGCGCGTTCTCGCTCATCACGCTCGGCGTGCTGGTCCGCAAATTCAAAGTGGCCCATCACGTCGTGTGGCCGCTCGTGCGTCGGGAAATCTTCCGCTCCGGCTCGCGTCTGCTGCCGATGTTTTTGTTCATGGCGGTGTCACTGGGCTTGCTGGTGATCGGACAGACGGTCTCGTGGCTGACGCGGGTGGGGGCGATCAATTTCATCGGCAGCATCATGGTCATCGTGGTGGTGCGCGAACTCGGGCCGTTGCTGGCGGCGTTGCTCGTCATAGCGCGCGTGGGCACGGCGAACGTCGTCGAACTCGGCACGGCGCGCGCACTGGGCGAGGTCGAGGCGCTCGAAGCGTTGGGCATTGATCCGATTCATTATCTCGTCGTGCCGCGCGTGATCGGGATGGCGCTGGGGATTTTTTCGCTGACGGTTTATCTCATCATCGGCGCGCTGGTGAGCGGTTATCTGTGGGCGTTTCTTCAGGACGTGCCGCTGAGGCCGGGGGAATATTTTCGTCAGATCGCCGGTTCGTTGTCCTATCTGGATTTCGTGTTGCTCGCGCTCAAGACGTGTGCGTTTGGTTTCATCATCGCCATCGTGACGTGTTATCACGGGCTGGCGCAGCCGTTGCGCCTCGAAGAAGTCTCGCGGGCCACGGTGAGCGCGGTGGCGCAGACGATCATCGGCTGCGTGCTGATTGATGCGGTGTTCATCGTTCTTTATCTCGCGGCATGACGGCGCAAGTTTCAACTTCACATCGCTGGCCGGCCATCGAGATGCGCGGCGTAGGGGCGCGCTCGATGCGCGATCCGGGAGTCATCGTGGCGGAGGATGTGAACTGGACGGTGCAAGCGGGAGATTTCTGGGTGATTGCCGGCCCGCAGCGCGGCGGCAAGACGGATTTCCTGATGATGGCCGCGGGCTTGAGCGCGCCGGAGGGCGGGGCGTATCGCGTGTTCGATTCGGAAATGCCGATCTTCGAGGACGCGCGATTGGAGGAGCGGCTGCGGGTGGGTTTTGTCTTCGACGGCGGAAAACTTTTCGACCATCTGACGATGATTGAGAACGTGGCGTTGCCGATCAGCTTTCACGAAAATCTGCCGGCGGAGGAAGCGCGGGCGCGCGCGGAAAAATTGCTGGAGGCGGTGGACGTGATGACATTTGCGGATCGCACGCCGTCCGCGGTGGCGTGGCACTGGCAACAGCGCGCGGGGCTGGCGCGCGCGCTGGCGTTGAAGCCGGAGTTGTTGCTGCTCGACAATCCGCTCGTGGGACTTGATCCGCGCAATGCGGCGTGGTGGCTGAGTTTTCTCGGTGCGCTGAATCGCGGGCACGCGCTCACGGATGGCAAGCCCGTCACCATCGTGGCGACGGCGCAGGATTTCTGGTCGTGGCGAAATCACGCGCGGAGTTTCGCGGCGCTGATGGATCGCAAGCTGTGCGTGCTGGGCGACTGGGCGGCAGTCGAGCAATGCGACGACGAAGCGGTGCGCGAACTGGTGCTGCGACCGGAAATTGACCGGCGCGCGCAAATCTGAAAGCTTGGGCGCAGAGATATTGTGAACCACAAAACACACGAACCACACGA
>SCTL01000277.1 GCA_004297495.1 Verrucomicrobiota bacterium | reverse complement strand
CCGCGCGCCGCGCCCACAAGACGTGGCCGTCGCGCGGGCGGCACGAGCACGGACAACGCGCAAACCGTGACGGTTGATCCGTCAGGCAATGTGCTGGTGGCCGGACAATTCAACAGCACGGCCACGTTTGGCGGCATCAGCCTGGTGAGCACCGGCCTTACGGACATTTTCCTCGTGAAATATGACGGCAACGGTAACGCGCTGTGGGCAAAACGGTTTGGCGGCACGTCGTCGGATCAGGCGACCGGCATCACAACTGACGGCGAGGGCAACATTTACCTCACTGGCTATTTCGTAAATTCGATCAACCTCGGTGGCATCGTGCTTACGAATTACAGCCTCAGTCCGAGCAATTACTTCATCGCCAAGCTCGACGCAGCGGGCAATGTGCTTTGGGCGAAAACCGCGCTGGCCTCGTCCTTCGGACAATCGTTCGGCGGCTCCTCCGGCAACGGCCTCGCGCTGGACGCGAACACCAACGTGATCGTCACGGGAAATTTCCAGGGCACGATCAACTTCGGCAACGGCGTGATGACGAATCTCAATTCCACCACCGAAGGCGGCACGGTCTTTCTGGCGAAGTACGATCGCGACGGTGGGCTGTTATGGGTGCGCAAGGGCGCATTGTCTGGCGCGGGCATCGGTCGGGCCGTGGCCGTGGACGCGCGCGGAAACATTTTCGCCGCGTCGTCGAAGATCAGTTACGGAACGAGCTTCTTCCTGACGAAGTACGACCGCGCCGGCAGCGTGCTGTGGAATCGCTGGTCGGTGCTGACGTGCTGCACGGCTGGCAACCTCGGCGGTTACGGCGTGGCGCTGGATGCGGAAGGCAACCCGACCATCACGGGCGGCGTGGTGGAGAACGCAAATCTGGAAGGCGTGGCCTTTTCATCGCAAGGTTTCGTGGTGCGCTACAATTCGCAGGGGCAGCCGTTGTGGGTGCTGAAGACCGGTCAATGGGGCAATCGCGTGGCGCTCGATCCGGCGGGCAACGCGTATCTCGCCGGACGCTTCGGAAATGGCGTTGGCTTTTTTGGCGCGACCAACTCGCTCACCAGTTTCGGCGGCAACGACGCGTTCCTAGTCAAGCTCGGCCTCAAGCTGCCGACCGCCGCGCCGCAAGTGGCCGTGAAAACCTTGGCCACGGATTCCGGCACGACGCTGCAAGTCGGCACGAGCGGCACCGGACCCTTCGCGTATCAATGGCGCTTCAACGGAACGAACCTTCCCGGCGCGACCGGCAGCAGCCTGTTCCTGAATGGCGTGCGCTTGACGAACGCGGGCTTGTACTCCGTCGTCGTCAGTAATCCCTCCGGCAACAGCGTGAGCGCGCCCATCGCGCTGAACGTGACGCCGAAGATTTATTCCGACCTGATCAGCGGCAACCTCCAGCTCTCGTGGGACGGCAATTTCACTTTGCAGTCTGCGCCCGCGCCGACCGGGCCGTTCAGCGACCTGGTCAGCGCCACGAGTCCGCTGCTGTTCGATCCGCAATCCGGCCCACAGCAATTCTTCCGGCTGAAAGCGAATCCGTTCACGCTGTCGGTTTCGAATCAGCCGAACGGCTCGTTGGCGTTGCGCGGCGCGGGAATTTCCGGATTCAACTTTTACCTGCAAGCCTCGACGAATCTCGTGAACTGGACGTCGGTGAGCACAAATATTTCTCCGCTCAGTTTCACCGACACCGACGCGAGCAAATGCCCGCTGCGATTTTATCGCGCAATGATGGCGCAATGAGACACGCGGGCGCGAGAGGAGGACTATTGGTTCAGGACTTCGTGGCCGATGGGATCGGCTCTGGCGGTTGAGCGACGTTTGAATGCTTAGAACGGTTGCCAAAAATAATTTCCGAATCCCCGGCGGCAAACCCCTCACCCGGCCTGCGGCCACCCTCTCCCC
>SCTL01000276.1 GCA_004297495.1 Verrucomicrobiota bacterium | reverse complement strand
AACGGCTCGGGAGGGTAAGGCACCAGCGCGTCGCCCAGGAGCACGCCGGCCTGTAGGAAAAATCCCGGCTGGTCATCGCGCGGCATCGTGGCGCCAAGGAATATCCCGGCTTGAATGTGCCGGACGTTGCCGCACGGATCGTGGGGCGGATGCCCGCCAACGGAGTATTTGGAGCGCAGCGATTGCCCGAGAAAGTCCTCGCGGTCGCCGTCCCAGTGGACGCCCGTGGTATGCCAAAGGTTGAATCCCTTCGTGTAGCGGCGTTGGCGCGTGCGTAGCGCTGTGTATTCGTAGAGGGTGTCGGGAGGTGTGTTCAAATCGTCGATGCGCGGCCAGAAGACGTGAGGTTCTTCGTAGATCGTTGCGCCTGGCGGCGCCCAGTACCAATTAATCCGGTTCGGTCGCCCCTCGTCGTCAGCGAAGAACTTACACGGTGCGCTGTAACAGTACCTGAGGCTTGCGAATGCGGTACCACACGGCGAAAACCCAACCGGAATGTCTGGCTCGAAACTTGCTAGACGAAAACGCGCCCCCCTTTTTTAATGCAGGTGCGGATCACATAGGCGTTTTGCCACGCCGCGTACTGGAACGTCCCGCCCGGCGCATGGCCCGACTTCACGTGCCAGGTGTAGGCGACGAGCATCTGCATGTAGAGGTTGAAGTTTGCAAACCAATCTGTCCCCGAGCCGATGGCGCCGAGAGGCAGGGCCGGCATGCCCACCACGTCGGTGATGGCCGTGGTCAGCCGCTCATCCGTGACCACGTAATCGGGGATCGGCCCCAGCTTCCTCGACACCTCTCCCCCCTCCGTGTCCTCAAACCGCACCAGGAGGTGCGCTTGAGGCATATCGTAGAGGGTTGGCGGTGGCGATGAGCCAGGGCCGACGTGAGTGCCGGCGCCCGTCGCCGCACGGACGAAACGGGAATCCTTCGCCGTGTTGTTGTTGGACAAACGCGCGAAGAAAATTTCCGCATCCGTGGGCAAAATGTTTTTCATTTGACCTGCAATATCCACCGCCTTCGGTGTGATCGCAGAAAGGTCAGCACCAACGAAATGAAACATTTCATTGAAGCCGCGTCGGTCCGAATTAAGCTGTAGGTGGAAGTCCCACAGATTGCCGGCCGAACCATTGCTATAAGCCACGTTACTACCTCAAAAAGCGTCGGGCCGAAAGAAAAAGCACCAAAAAACGCCAACGCAAAGTTTTTTTTGGTCCTTGCCGCTTTTACGCTTTTGCGGCGAGCGATTCCTGCAAACGCGCCAACAGCCCGGTAAACCGGGTCGTGTGAACGCTGTTTTGCGATCCGAGAATCAAATACGGGGTGTAGTTGTGAATTGCCCCGCGTCGGTCCTCGGCGTAGTCCTGGTTGGACAACGATTGCAGCGCCTTGACGGCGCGAATCAACTGCCGGCGTCGTTTCCCGCGAACGATGGTGCGCGGCTTGCTTCGGGAGCTGCGAGGAACGGGAACCCCCTCGATTGAAACCATCATGTTGGCCACGGCTGACCCTCCAAAAGTGACGGGCGATTTTATGACTGCGCAGCGGCGACGCGCCGCCGTCGATTGTGGTTCACGCCGTTGGCGGCGTCAGAATTCGGATTTGCCGCTTGAGCGTTTGCCCCTCGCGGTCGAAGGTGATCGGCTCGGAGAAAACCTCTGCCTGGAAAAGAACGGCGTCCTGGTCGCCAACCTTGACTTCCAGATACAGGGCCGTGCACTGTTGCGGGACTGTCACGGCGCCGGCCACGAAATGCAGCTCTGCGGACAGCACCTCGCCCAGGAGCGTATCATCCTGCTCGGCGGCGGCCCAGTCGAAGGCACGCGCGGGGTTGTATCCGGGAAAATTACACTCGATGAAATCCGAGAGTTGCAGCGCGTCGGCGTCAGGATCGATTTGATTTTTCGCCAGGCGAGCTACAATGGTTGTCGTCGGATTGTTCAGGAAAGCGAGAAGCGTGTCAGTCGCCGTCGGGGTGTCGATTGGCATGACGC
>SCTL01000275.1 GCA_004297495.1 Verrucomicrobiota bacterium | reverse complement strand
ACTTGTTCTGACTCTTCGAATCTTCCGCTCAACCGCCGCACATTCCTCGCGACCACGAGCGTTGCCGCTGCAGGACTCACGCTGTTGAATCCCAAACTCGGCTTCGGCGCGGAAACGAACCGCAAACTCGCACTCGGCATCATCGGCTGCGGCAATCGCGGGCAATGGATCACCAAACTCTTCGCCGATCACGGCGGTTACGAGATCACAGCGGCGGCGGATTATTTCCCGGATCGCGTGAATGAACTCGGCGGCAAATTCAACGTGCCCGCCGCGCAACGTTTCACCGGTTTGTCCGGCTACAAGAAATTGCTCGAACAAAAACTGGATGCTGTCGTCATCGAATCACCGCCGTATTTTCATCCGGAACAAGCCGCCGCCGCCGTGGACGCGGGCAAGCACGTCTATCTCGCCAAGCCCATTGCCGTGGACGTGCCCGGCTGCCGCACCGTCGAAGCCAGCGCGAAGAAAGCGTCGGCCAGCAAACTTTGTTTCCTCGTGGATTTCCAGACGCGCGCGCATCCGTCGTATCAGGAAGCGGTGAAGCGCGTGCAGGAAGGCATGATTGGCAAAATCGTTTCCGTGGACGCCTGTTATCACTGCGGCCCGACGTGGCGGCACATGGATCGCGCGTTGCGGAAAGACCCGAAGAACCCGGAGCTAAAACTCCGCGCGTGGGGACTGGACCGGAAACTTTCCGGCGATGTCATCACCGAGCAAAACATCCACGCGATTGATGTCGCTACGTGGTTTGTGGACGCTGCGCCGGTGAAAGCTTACGGCACGGGCGGAGTCGCGCGCGACTTGCTCGGCGATTGCTGGGATCATTTTCAAGTGCTCTACCATTTCCCGAACTCCGTCGTGGCGAGTTTCAGTTCCACGCAGGTCGGCGTTGGCCTCGACGAGATTCAATGCCGCGCGCGCGGCACGGAAGGCACGGCGGACACGCATTATTTTGGCGAAGTCATCGTGCGCGCGCAGGACGACATCTACAACGGTGGCCGCCTCGCGAATCTCTACACCGACGGCGTGGTCAACAACATCGCCGCGTTTCACGATGCGATCACGAAGGGAGAATTCTCCAATCCCACGGTCCCGCCGAGCGTGCGCAGCACGTTGACGACGATTCTCGGTCGGATGGCCGCGTATCAAGGTGGTGAAGTCACCTGGGAAAAAATGTTGGCGACGGATGAGCGCTGGCAGTTCGACGCGACGGGGCTGAAAGCTTGATTAAAACCGGCAGGAGAAACCGACGAACGGATTCCAGTCATCCGCCGAACTCGTGACGCCGATGTTGATGCCGGCATCGAGTTGAAGGTTGTCCGTCAGGCCGTAAGTGAGGCCCAGATCAATCGTGCCAATCCATTTCGAACCGCTCTCCGTGCTCACGCTGCTCCAAAATTCCACGTAGCCGGCGAGCTTGCCCACGAGATCGTGGCTGATGGTCACGGAATTCACAAACTCCGGCTGATAGCCGTGGGCGTCGCCGTCTTCCACGAAGTCGAATTGCGTCATCAATCCCATCCCGAAACCGCCGGGCAGTTCCACGGCCAGCGGGCAGATGAGGCCGCCCTCAATGGCGTTGTTGCCAAGCTGGTCCTGGTTGGATGGAAATTTCACGTAAGGCATCATTGCGAACGCCGTGTCGCCGCCGTCATTGCCCCAGAGGTTGAGCTTGAGCCGCGTCGTGATGTCGCCAAAGCCGCGCTGCGTGGTTTTGATTCCGGCCACGGTTTCCTCGACGTGGTTGTAGGTCTCAATCACGCATTGCAAATCGGCGCGATTGCAGAGGCCGACCTTGAGATTGACCGGTGCGACGGCCCATGAATTGACGCGCGTGCTCACGCCGCCGGAAGATTCCTGGTCGTGCGTGTAGCTGAAGAGATCCATCTCGATCTGGAAATGTCCCGCGTCCACCGTGTAGGCGCTCTCGGTCTTGTCCGGACGATCCGTGCTCAACTCGCGCATTTGTCCGACTGGCGTCGGGTTGAAAAGCGTGAATTGATTTTTATCCAAGGGCGATCCTTGTTCCACCGCGAGCAATGAAGCGGTGAAACCAACAAGCGCCGACGCAGTCAGAAAAGTTTTCTTCATCGAATGGTGCGATTCAACCCAATGCCTCGCGCATCGCGGCGAAGTAACTCTTGCCCGTTTCCGCTTCGACCGGCGTTTTGCTTTTCTCCGAATCGTCTTCGACCAGTTCGGGCGGGAGTTCCTTCAAGAATGGCGATGGGTGACACGGCATCGTCTGGCCGTATTTTTTGCGTCCGGCGCAATGACTGATGGCGAGCGTCTTCATCGCGCGCGTCACGGCCACGTAAAACAAGCGCCGCTCCTCATCCATCGTGCCCTCGGCTTTCGAGCGCGAGTGTGGCAGCAAACCATCTTCGAGGCCCACGACGTAAACATGCGGGAACTCCAGTCCCTTGCACGAGTGCATGGTGATGAGCGTCACGAC
>SCTL01000274.1 GCA_004297495.1 Verrucomicrobiota bacterium | reverse complement strand
CGCGGCGAAGGCGGCGGAGTTGTTGAAAATCTTCTTTCTCGATCCGCAGGCGAAGATGAATCCCAGCCTGCAATTCGCGCAGGCGATTCCCGGCGTCACGCCTGGTCGCGGCATCGGCATCATTGACACGCTGCACCTGGCGGAGGTGCCGCTGGCGGTGCGCGCGCTGGAAAAATCAAAAGCGTTTCCTTCGGAAGTCTCCGCCGGAGTGAAACAATGGTTCCGCGATTACGTCGAGTGGATGACGACGAGCAAGAACGGCAACGAGGAAGCGAACGCCGGCAACAATCACGCCGTGGCCTTCTGGTTGCAGGTCGCGGCATTTTCGCGATTGACTGGCGATGAGGCGAAGCTGACGGAGTGCCGGCGACGGTTCAAAGAAGTTTTCGTGGCGAAGCAAATGACGAACGACGGAAGTTTTCCCGCCGAGTTGCGCCGCACCAAGCCGTACGCCTATTCCATTTTCCAACTCGACAACCTGGCGTCGCTCGCGCAATTGCTCACGCGCGACGAAGAGAATCTTTGGTTCTACGCATTACCTGATGGACGCGGCATGAGGCAGGCGATGGAATTTCTTTATCCGTTTCTCGCCGACAAATCCAAATGGCCGCGCAAGCCTGACATTCAGGCGTGGGAGGGTTGGCCCGCGCGCCAGCCGTGTCTGCTCTTCACCGGGCTTGCGCTTGACGAGCAAAAGTATCTCGACCTTTGGCAGAAGCTTCCCGCCGATCCCACCGACGCCGAAGTCAGACGCAACATTGCCATCACCCAGCCAATCCTGTGGTTGCGGCCTTGAGCCGGGCCGTCATCACAGCCCTCGAATAGTGCGGTTGTGGCGGGAAGGACTGCGGTTCGTTCCGCCGGTGACCCGGCAAGCACGAAAGGGTTAGAACGAAGATACAGTATGCGAGTCTGCGGGATAAGGGGCAGAATGTCGTGGTGGTAATGAAGAACAAACGGCAACACCTCTCATGGAGAACCTTGGGGTGACGCATCTCTGTCAACGCCTGAGCGCCGCAGGCAGGTTTTTCCTGTTTGTGGCCGCCTTGATTTTGCACCCGGCATTTTGTGGGGCGGGTGAGCGGCTGAATTTCAATCCCGATTGGAAGTTCACGAAGTCTGATCCAGTGGACGCGGCGGGAGTGAAATTCGACGATGCCGGCTGGAAAACGGTTTCGACGCCGCACACGTTCAATGACACCGACACGTTCGACGACTGGTCGCTAAGCGGGCATCGCGGCGAGCAGAACCAATGGTCCGGTCGCACGTGGTATCGCAAGACGTTCACGTTGCCGAAAATTTACGAGGGCAAAAGGGTTTTCATCGAGTTCGAGGCTGTCCGGCAGGTGGCGGAAGTTTATCTGAACGGCAAACTGCTCGGCACCTGCAAGACGGGCTTCACCCCCTTCGGTTTCGATCTCACGCCGCACCTGCGCTTCGACGCGCCCAACGCGCTCGCGGTGATGTGCGACAACCGCTTCATGAAAGACCCGTGGGAAGCGGACGGCGCGGCGACGACCACCCAGAACGGCGGCGGCGATGTGAACGGGAACGGCAAGACCACCTCGAAGCTGTCCGAGCTTTCGGCTCATTTCAACGCCAGCATCCCCGAGGCGCTCGATCAACTCGCACCCGACCAGATTCCGTGGAACAACCCGCACTGGCATCCGGCCCACGGCGGCATCTATCGCAACGTTTATCTGCACGTGACCGATCCGCTGCACATTTCCCTGCCGCTTTACAGCTTTCTGCAAACGGCGGGCACGTACGTTTATGCCACGGATATTTCCGCGAAGTCGGCGAAAGTCCATTTGGAAGTTCCGGTCGAGAACGGTCGGAATGAAAATCAGAAACTGGAACTGCGCGCGGAGATTTTTGACAGCGAGGGCCGTTCAATGCTGGCGCTGACGGAGAAGGCGGAACTCGCGGCGGGCAAATCCAAAACTTTCTCGCTCGCAGGCGAATTGAAGAATCCCAAACTTTGGGAGCCGGCGTATCCTCACTTGTACCGCGCGGTTTGCACTGTGCTCGTGAACGGTGCGCCGGTGGATACGGACGAGGTAAACTTTGGCGTTCGCTCAGCGCGCTGGGATTTGACTTCGGGGTTTTACATCAACGGCGGGCATCTCAAGCTGCATGGCTGGGGACAAAAGCCGACGGACGAATGGCCGGGCTTGGGCGCGGCGCAACCGGACTGGGTTCATTTCTACACGCTGCAACTGATGAAGGAGGCCGGCGGAAATTTTGTGCGCTGGGGACATTGCGCGGCACCGCCAGCCAGCATCGCCGCGGCGGACAGCCTGGGCATCGTCACCCAGCAACCCGGCGTGGATGGCGAGTCGGATACGCGCGGCGCAGCGTGGACGTTGCGGGCTTCAGCGTTTCGCGACGCGGTGATTTATTTTCGGAATCATCCGTCCATTCTGGTTTGGGAGGGCGGCAACCAAAAAGTTTCGCGCGCCCACGCGCAGGAGCTTCGCGCCCTGGTGGACAAATTCGATCCGCACGGCGGGCGCGTCTATACCCATCGGCGTGCGGACAAGGCGACGGCGGAATTCATGGACATCGGTGCCGGGACGGAGGGCGGGCGTGAAATCGCCAACCTGCCGGTCATCGAGGCCGAGTATGATCGCGAAGAATCACCGCGCCGCGTCTGGGACAAATTTTCGCCGCCGAATTTCGGTTACCCGGAGGCGAAGGGACAAACCTACCAACTGACCTCCGAGCAATACGCCGTGAACGAGATCGCCCAGTATGTTCGCAAGCTCGACGCGCCGGACCACAGCGGCGGCGCGAACTGGATTTTCTCCGACTCGACCAGCGGCGGACGCGTCACGTGCGAAGTGGCGCGCGGGAGCGGCGAAGTGGACGGCGCCCGACTGCCGAAGGAAGCGTATTATGTGTGCCGCGCGATGTTTCGCGCCGATCCGCAGGTCCACCTCATCGGGCACTGGAATTATCCCGAAGGCACGACCAAGGATGTTTTCGTGGCGGCCAATGGCGACTCCGTTGAATTATTCGTGAACGGAAAATTGCTCGGACGAGCGCAGGCAACGGATCGTTACCTGTTCACTTTTCCCAACGTGAAATGGGAAGCCGGTGAAATCAAAGCCGTTTCCTACGCGAACGGCAAACCGGTCGCGACGGAATCCAAACGCACAGCCGGACCGCCCGTGGCGTTGCGGCTGACGCCGATCACCGCGCCGGGCGGGCTGGAAGCCGACGGTGCGGACGTGGCGTTGGTGG
>SCTL01000273.1 GCA_004297495.1 Verrucomicrobiota bacterium | reverse complement strand
CAGTGGTTGTGCGTCGCAGTTTTTTCGCTCGATTGCCCGGCCAATCCAGCGCCGGGTTATTCGGTGGGCCGGGGAACGATTCTCCCTCTCCCAGCGGGAGAGGGCCTGGGTGAGGGAGAGCCGCACGAAAATCCGCGAGCATTGCCTTGTTTCAAATTCCGTCATTCGGATTTCGGATTTCATTTTGTGTCGTCGCGCGGGCCAATGAACCCGGTCTTGATGGTTTCCACTTTCTTGCCGTCCGCGTAAACGCCGATCGCGAGTTTCACCTGGCCGCCTTTGACCAGCGCAGGATCGAGATCAATGAGCACGGAATTTTCAGCAAGCTGTTGCGGCGCGACGACGATGTTGCCGCCCATCACCTGCAAATCACCCTTCACGTTTTCCAGTTTGAACTCGATGGGAATCTGCCGTGACGTTTTGTTCACAACCTTCACCGTGTAGAGATTGCTCAAGTGGCCGTCGGGCATCATCTGGAACATTGAGCCGGGCGCGCGCAGCATGGTGGCCTCGACATCGGAGCGCGTGAAAACGAGAAACAGCCACAAGCCGATCAGGGCGCTGAGCACGACGGCATAGCCGATCAGTCGCGGCGTGGCGCGCAAGCGCTCGCCGCGCTCGATGCCGTTGAGCGAGGCGAAGCGGATCAGGCCGCGCGGGCGCTTGATCTTGTCCATCACGGCGTCGCACGCGTCAATGCACGCGGTGCAGTTCACACATTCCATCTGCGTGCCGTTGCGGATGTCTATGCCGGTCGGACAGACGGTCACGCATTGATGGCAATCAATGCAGTCACCGAAGCCGTCGTATTTGCGCTGCATCGGCGCGACGCTGCGTTTGAGTGTGCCGCGTTTTTCACCGCGCTTGTAGTCGTAGGCGACGACGATGGTGTTTTCATCCAGCAACGTGGATTGCAGCCGGCCATACGGACAGATGAACGTGCAAGCTTGTTCGCGAAAGCGAGCGAAGATGCCGTAAAACAAAAGCGTGAACAGAATCATGAACGTCAGCCCGCTGAGATGATTCAACGGATTGTCCGTCACTATCTGAAACAACTCTTCCGTGCCGATGATGTATGCGAGCAGCGTGTTGCCGATCACGAAGGAGAGCGCGAAGAAGATTCCGTGCTTGCCGAGCTTCTTGATGAGCTTGTTTGCGGTCCACGGTGCTTTGGCGAGGGCGCGTTGTTTGTGCGCGTCACCTTCGATGAAGTATTCGATCTTCCGGAAGACCATTTCCATGAGCACGGTCTGCGGGCAGGTCCAACCGCACCACAGCCGGCCAAACGCCGTCGTGAAAATCACGATGCCGACGAGGAACACCAACATCGTGACCGCCGAGATGATCATGTCCTGCGGCCAGAAAATTTGACCAAGGATGACGAACTTCCGCTCGACGAAGTTGAGCAGGAGGAGCGGGTTGCCGTGGATGCGAATGAACGGCCCGGCGAACATGATACCGAGCAGCAGCCAGCTCAAGTAGGTGCGCGCGTCGGTGAATCGCCCGCGCGGTTTGCGCGGGTAAATCCACAGACGACGCCCTTCCTGGTCGGCGGTGGCGAGATGCTCGCGATAATCCTTCCAGTCAATGGGCTTCACCACGCCTTCGGGTGGCGGCGAATTCTTATTCTTGGTTGGTGGTTGATCGGTCACGGAAAATTTGTTGTCACGCCCGCCCTCACCCCGGCCCTCTCCCCCGGGGAGAGGGAGGAGTAATCGGCGTCTCTTGAAAACTCGTTCGTCAATGTCGCGATCTCCGCTCGTCGAGACTTTGCTTCAGAAGGCACGGCCGACGGAGCGCACTCGAATTCACCAGCGACGGCGAATGATTCTCCCTCTCCCCGGGGGAGAGGGCTGGGGTGAGGGCGAGCTTCAATCATACTTCCACTTTCGAGCCGAACTGGAGTTCGGCGCTCCTATTCGTATTCACTCGGCCCGGTCCTCACAGGCGTCAAGTTCTCCGGCGGCTTCGGATTCACCGGCTTCGTGCCGCGCAGCGTGTAAATGAAACTGGCAACGTCATAGATCTGTTTCGGATTCAGCGTTGTCTTCCACGTGATCATGCCTTTCTCCGGCACGCCGTTCCAAATCGTCTTCACGTTGTCCACGAAGTTCGAGCCGTGAATCCAGTAATCGTCGCACAGGTTCGGCCCGACGAGCCCGCCGCCGTCGGGCCGGTGACACGGCGCGCAGAGCAGCATGAAGGTCTGCCGGCCTGCGTTGAGGTCCGCAGATTCCTTCGACGGAGCAAGCGTGCCGATGGTGGACTCAAACTTCGCCATCGCCGCGCCCTTGAGTTTTTCACCGGCGGCGGCTTCGACTTTGTATTCTTCACCCGATAGTTTGCCCATCGCGAAGACGTGGTAGTAGCCGAGATACACCGCCGAGAAAATGATCGTGATGTAGAAGAGCCACACCCACCAGCGCGGCAGTTTGTTGTCGAGTTCGCGGATGCCGTCGGCCTCGTGGTCGAGCAGCAGAGGATCATTTTGGTCGTTCATAGGTTTCAGTTCGTTGAAGTGGTTTCAGACTTGTTGGCCGGCGCGCTGTCTTCGAGCGGCAGGGTGCTCATGGAATTCAAGTGCGGCTTCTTCATGCGCGCCGCCCAGAGCAGCACGCCGGCGAAGAACGCGAAGAAGATGCAGATGGAAAGGACGCCGTAAACGCCGACGCCACCGATGTGTTCGAGAACGTTTTTGATCATAATCGTCTCATTTGGTTGATGCCGAAGCCACCGGCGCGGGCGCGGCGGGCGCGGACTTGATGTCTTTGCCGAGGCGCTGTAGATAGGCGATAAGCGCCACGATCTCGCGATTCGTTTCGCAGTTCACCATGCCGATCTTCAAACCAAGCACGACCTGGCTGGCTTGGTCCGCCAAATCTTTTTGCGCCGGACCGTTTTCAAAGCCTGCCGGATACGGCACGCCGATCTTGCGCAACGCGCCGATGCGCGCGGGCAGCGAACTGGTGTCGAGCTTTTGCGTCAGCAGCCAGGAGTAGCGCGGCATGATCGAGCCGGGCGAAACTGAGCGCGGGTCATCCATGTGGTTGTAGTGCCACGCGTCGGGATACTTTCCGCCTTCGCGATGCAAGTCCGGCCCGGTGCGCTTGCTGCCCCAGAGGAACGGGTGGTCATAGACGTATTCGCCCGACTTCGAGTATTCGCCGTAGCGCTCGGTTTCAGAGCGGAACGGGCGCACCATCTGCGAGTGGCAGCCCACGCAACCTTCGCGGATGTAGATGTCGCGGCCCAGCACTTCCAGCGGCCGATACGGTTTCACCGAGGAAATCGTCGGGACATTTTCCTTGATGAGATACATCGGGATGATTTCGATCAGCCCGCCGATTAGAATCGCCACCACGGCCAGCACAGTGAAGAGCATCGGCTTGGCTTCGAGGATGCGATGCCAGGCATATTTTTCTTCGCGCGCGGCGTGAGAAGTTTTCACAAGCGCGGCGGCCTGCGCTTCTTGTTCCGGCACGAACTTGCCGCTCTTGGCCGTGCGATAAAGATTCACCGCCATCAAGATTGCGCCGACGATGTAAAGCGATCCGCCGACGGCGCGCAGTTTGTAGAGCGGCACGATTTGCAGAACCGTTTCGAGGAAATTCGGATATTGCAGGAAGCCGTCGTGATTGAATTGTTTCCACATCAAACCCTGCGTCACGCCGCTCGCATACATCGGCACGACGTAGAAAATCATGCCCATGACCGCGATCCAGAAGTGATAATTCGCGAGCTTGATCGAATAGAGCTTCGTGTTGTATAGGCGCGGGAACAGCCAGTAGAGCATCGAAAACGTGAGGAAACCGTTCCAGCCAAGCGCGCCGGTGTGGACGTGCGCGATGGTCCAATCCGTGTAGTGCGAGAGCGAGTTAATGCTCTTGATCGCGAGCGTCGGGCCTTCGAGCGTCGCCATGCCGTAGGCGGTGACGGCCACGACCATGAATTTCAACATCGGCTCTGTGCGCAGTTTGTCCCACGCACCGCGCAGCGTGAGCAAGCCGTTCAACATGCCGCCCCAACTCGGCGCGATGAGCATCAGTGAGAACACCATGCCGAGCGATTGCGCCCAGTCCGGCAGCGCCGTGTAGAGCAGGTGATGCGGCCCGGCCCAGATGTAGAGAAAAATCAGCGCCCAGAAGTGAATGATCGAGAGCCGGTAGCTGAACACCGGCCGCTCCGCCGCCTTCGGCAGGAAATAATACATCAGGCCGAGGTACGGCGTGGTGAGGAAGAACGCGACGGCGTTGTGGCCGTACCACCATTGCACGAGCGCGTCCTGCACGCCGGCATACATCGAGTAGCTCTTAAAAAGACTGGCCGGCATCTCCATCGAGTTGAAAATGTGCAGCACCGCGACCGTGAACGCCGTGGCGATGTAAAACCAGATCGCGACATACATGTGTTTCTCGCGACGCTTGATGATCGTGCCCATCAGGTTCACCGTGAACGCGACCCACACGATCGCGATGGCGATGTCAATCGGCCATTCGAGTTCCGCGTATTCCTTGCTGGTCGTGAGGCCGAGCGGGAGCGTCACCGCCGCGCTGACGATGATGGCCTGCCAGCCCCAGAAATTGAACCAGCTCAGAAAATCGCTGAACATGCGCGCCTTGCAAAGCCGTTGCAGCGAATAGTAAATGCCCATGAACATGCCGTTGCCGACGAAGGCGAAGATGACGGCGTTCGTGTGCAGCGGGCGCAGCCGGCCGAACGTGGTGAATTGCAGGTTGAAGTTCAGGTCAGGGAAAAAAAGCTGACACGCGATCAGCAGTCCTGCGCTGAAGCCCACGATGCCCCAGATGACGGTGGCAATCGCGAACGCGCGGACGATCCTATTGTCGTATTTGAATGTTTCTACGTTGGTGTTCATAGGTTGTTGAAATTCACTTCGTGGATGGGTCGTGTTCGGACATGAAATGGCGCTGCTGCTTTGCGTTGCGTTCCCCCTCACCCCGGCCCTCTCCCGCTGGGAGAGGGAGAACCGACTCCCGCGTCGGGAGATTTCGTGAGTCGGAGATTGCTGGGCGCGCTTCCAGCGAATCTGAAGCGTTCGCTGGCTGCTCCCTCTCCCAGCGGGAGAGGGTTGGGGTGAGGGAGAGCGATTGAACTTTATCGCGCGCTGAATTTATCGCGGAACTTTCCTCCATTAACACGCGCATTGAAGGCGTGGTCGTGTCCTCGTATTGCCCCGTGCGCACGGACCAGATGAAGCCGAAAAGAAAAACTGTCGCCATCACGAGACTGGCGAGAATGAGAATCAGGATCACGCTCATGCTCCTGCCTCCGTTGCCATGAGTTGAGGGTTGAAAGTTGAGAGTTGAGAGCCGGAAGGAGTCGAACTCTCAACGCTCAACTCCTCAACTCTCAACTTTCGCGCGACCCACGTTGTGACACCGCACGCAAAAAATACCACGCTCGCTGAACTCAGCGGCATCAGCACCGCGCACGTCAGTGGCGAAAGCAATCCCGCCGCCGCGATGCCCACGCCAACGAGATTGTACGCGGCGGAAATCCCGAAACTGAGCCGCACGATCCGCGCGCTGCGTTTGGCGAGAGCCAGAATTTCACCGAGCTGCGGCACGCGCGCGGCGTCGAGAATCACATCGCTTGCCGGCGAGAACGCGCCGATCTTTTCCACCACGGCCACGCCCACGTCCGCCTGTTTGAGCGCGCCCGCGTCGTTCAAACCGTCGCCCACCATCATCACGGTCTTGCCGGATTCCTGCAGACGGCGGATGAAGCCGAGCTTGTCGAGCGGGGTTTGGTTGAATCGCAAACGCGCGTCATCGCCGAACAGTGCGTGAAACCGCGCTCGCTCGCGGGCGTTATCACCGCTGAGCAACGCAAGGTCGAAACTGCCGCGCAATTTGCGGACGAGTTGTTCCACCTCCGGTCGCAATTCACTCGACAGCGAGAACGCGCCGCGATAGCGCCCGTCAATCGCGACGTGGACCGTGCTGCCGGAGACGAAGGGAGCGCGGCCTTCAGGCCGCTTCAGCGTGGGAATTGTCAGTGACGCCTGTGCCTCGGCAGTCGCGCTTGCAATCGGATCGTGAAGCGGCGTGAACGCCACGCTCCGGACGCCTCGCGCCTCCAGCCACGCGCGCGAGCCGAGCTGGATTTCGTGGCCGCAAATTTGTCCTTCAATGCCGCAGCCCGCCGTTTCGCGAAACGCGTTCACGGGTTCGGGAAGAATTTCACCGCCAAAGAATTCGCTGATGCGAACGGAGTGCGGATGCGTGGATTGGCGGGCGAGTGAAAGAATCCACGTCGCTTCGTTTTCGGCCAACCCCTCACCCTGACCCTCTCCCCATCCGATGGGGAGAGGGAAAAGCTGTCGGTCCGCTTTTGATTTGTCGGTGTTCGCCGTGACGTCGGCAGTCGCAACTTCGCCAATAGCCGGAGCACGATTCCCCCTCTCCCCATCCGATGGGGAGAGGGCCGGGGTGAGGGGCTGTCCCGCGCCGGAAAACTTCACCGCGCTCGCCCCGGACGAGGTGAGCGTGCCGGTTTTGTCGAACACGATGGCATCCACTTGCGCGAGGCGTTCGAGGACGAGCGCGTTCTTGAGAAACACTTTGATGCGCGCGAGCCAGCGTTGCGCTGTGCCGAGCGTGAAGGGAGCGGCCAGCGCCAGCGCGCAAGGGCACGCAACGATGAGCACCGACGTGAACGCCTTGATGCCGCGCGGCAAATTGCCGGACACGATCCAAAACGCAGCGGCGGCGAGCGCGACCGAAATCACGATGAGCGTGAAGCGACGGCTGTAAATATTGGTGAGTGTGTTGAAATCGTGGTTCCGTTCCTTGCGGAACGTCTCGTGATTCCAGAGCGAGGTGAGATAGCTTTGGGAGACTGCTTTGATCGTCTCGACTTCAATGGCCGCGCCGATTTGCTGTCCGCCAGCGTAGAGATAATCGCCTTCCTTCTTCTCGACTGGTTCGGACTCTCCAGTCACGAAGCTGTAATCAATGAACGCCGGACCGCAGATGAGTTTGGCATCGGCGGGAATCAGTTCGCCGTTGCGGATGACTATGCGGTCGCCGGTTTGGATCTCTGAAATGGAGACGTGCGCTTCGCCGCTGGTTTTACTTTTGCGCGCCACCGAAAGCGGGAAGAACGACTTGTAATCGCGGTCAAACGCCATCCGCTCGTTTGTCTTCGCCTGAAAGATGCGACCGCAGAGCAGGAAGAAAATCAACCCAGTCAGCGAATCGCAGTAGCCCTCGCCGGTGCGTGACGCAATCTCATAAAGACTCTGGCCGTAAATCGCGGCGAGGCCGAGCGCGATGGGCACATCGAGCGTGAGCATCCGCTGGCGCAGCGAGAGCAGCGCGGATTTCCAGTAGTCCGCCGCGCTGAAAATCACGACGGGCAGCGCGAGCGCGAGACTGGCCCAGCCAAAAATAGTTTTGAATGGCGCTCCGTGAAAATCATCCAGCCCGAAGTATTGCGGGATGCTGAAGAGCATGATGTTGCCGAAGGCAAAGCCGGCCACGCCGACTTGCAGCCACGCCCGTTTGCGCGCGGGGCTGGCTTTCGGTTTGTCGAGTTCATCGAAGTTCAACGTCGGCTCGTAGCCGATGGAAGCGAGCAACGCCACCAGTTCGCTGAGCTTGATCTTCTCTGGCGCAAAAGTGATGGCCGCCTCACGCTTGTTGAAGTTGACCCGCGACCGGCCAACACCGGGATGGAGCCGAAACAAATTTTCCAACAGCCACA
>SCTL01000272.1 GCA_004297495.1 Verrucomicrobiota bacterium | reverse complement strand
CCCCCGCGACCGCGCCGCGTTCGACGCGCGCTTCCGGGTTCTCTCGCTCACGGGAACGAACGGTTCGTGGCTGCTTGCGATGCAACCGACGAGCGCCTTCGCGCGCAAGATGATGAAGGAAATCCGCATCGGGCTGGCGACGAATGATTTCTCGCTGACGTGCAACGAAATGGTCTTCGTGGACGGTTCGAGCATGAGAAATGACTACACAAACGCCGTGCTCAACCCGCCGCTGGACGCGGGACTGTTCAGCTGGAAACCCGAACCCGGTTTCAAGATCACCGAACCGATGGGGAAATGAACTCCGACGAACTTCAAGCTGCACTGCGTCTGCTGCCGCACGGGCCGGAGTTTCGCTTCGTTGACCGGCTGCTCAGTCTCACATCCGGAAAAGAAGGCGCGGGCGAGTATCGCGTTCGCGCCGACGAGCCGTTTTTGCGCGGCCATTTTCCCGGTGATCCGCTGCTGCCCGGCGTGTTGCTCGTTGAAGCTGCGGCGCAACTCGCCGGTGTCGTGGCGCAAAGTGATCCCACCATTGGTCCGCTGCCTGGCTTGAAACTCACAGCGCTGCGCAACGTGAAAATTCTCGGCACGGCCAAGCCCGGCGAAGTCGTGCGGCTCGAAGCGCGCATCACGGGCCGTCTGGGAAATCTGATTCAGGCACAGGCGACCGCGAGAGTGAACGGCCAAAGCGTGTTACAGGCGGAACTGACTTTGAGTGGTGAACGTCGCGAGTCGAGTTAGTCGCGCCGCAATACTCGCTCACCGTTGGGCCACGTACTCGCTCAAGACCGCGCCGGTGGTGGTGCGCTGGACGTTTTTGAAACCACTGGCTTCCAGCGCTGAGATGATGACCGAGGGGGGAACACATTCCGCAATCGTGGCCCAATAATACTGCATGAGCTTCGCCGTGGATCGGTTCCGGCGGCGCCACCAGCTTATGCCGGGCAGGAGTTTTTTCATGTAGAAGCGCATCATGTGCAACGCCACCGGACTGGTCGGCCGGGTGATCTCCAGAATCAAAACCCGTCCACCCGGTCGCAAGACGCGGTGGAATTCGCCGAAGAGCTTGCGCAGATCCTCGACGTGGCGCAGCGCGTAACCCATGCACACGAAGTCGAACGTGGAATCCGCGCAGGGCAGTGCTTCGCCCCGGCCTTCCAGCAATTTCACCGGATTGCGCTCCCGATTCTGCGCCAGCATGCCCCGGCTGGGATCAACGCCGGTCACTTGCGCGGGCTCCACTCCGAGTTCGATCGCGGCCTTGATCATCAACCCCGTGCCGCTCGCCACGTCCAGCAACTGCATCCCGCGCTGCAATCCGGCTCTCCGCAAGGCGTCCCGGCGATAGAACTGGTCGCTCCCAAGCGACATCATGCCACTCACCCAGTCGTAGTCCGACGCGGCCTCGTCGAAGAGTTCGTTGACAAAGTTCTGTCGCGCCATCGTTGCCGGATAGAACTCGGATAATGGACGATGCGGCGACAATGGCGTCGCCGGCAAATCGGTTCGGGGTTGCTCGTTCAACGAATACCCTTTCAACGGATATCGCAAGAAGTCAAACGGCTTTGTCCCGCGTCCGGAGAAACTTTGCACGCCACTCGGTCCGTGAAACTTTGCCGCGGGCATTGGCCCGCACCGCTTCCACAAACCACCAACGACGCGGCGTTTGCCAGGCCGGCAGCGATTTCAACACAAATTCGCGCAAAGCTCCTTCGCCCTCCCGGCTCACGACGACCGCCACGATTTCCTCCGTCCGCTCCGCGTCGCGGCTCGGCACGCCAAAGACCACACATCCCCAAACCCGCGGATGTTGGAGCAACACGCGCTCAATCGTCTCCGGCGAAACTTTCCGGCCCGCCACATTAATCTGGTCGCCCGCGCGTCCTCGCAGACAAACCAGCCCGTCCGAAATCTCCGCGAGATCGCTGGTGTGAAAACAACCGCCGCCTAGATTCGCGTCCGGTCGTGGCCAATACGTTTCCGCCACCGCGCGGCTGCGGACTTCCAAACAGCCATCCTCGGCCACAGAGAGCGAAACATTCTTCATCGGTGAGCCGACACAGGTGGCATCTGTGCGCGGCTTCTCAGTCGCGTCGTAGGCGATCCCGCCGCACTCAGTCGAGCCGTAGAAGTTGTGCAGCTTCAACCCGCGCGCCGCGAATACGGCCTGCTCCAGTTCCACCGACAATGGCGCGCCAGCGGAAATCGCGAGGCGCACGTTGGACGGAATCGCCTCCGCCTCGTGCCACGCGCGCCACATCGCCGGCACAGCGGCGAGTGTAAGCGCCGGTTCGCCCGCCGCCGCACGGCGGATGATCTCCGGCAGCGGTGCGGGCGCGAGAATCAGCGGAATGCCGTGCAACAGCAGCGGCAGGATCAAATTGGAAAAACCGTAGGAATGCGCGAGCGAAATGACGCCGAGATTCGGCCAGTCCGAACGCAAGCCCATCGTGGCGACGATATTCTCCGCGTCGGCCATTAGCTGTCCGGCAGTGAAAGCGACGAGTTGCGCCGTGCCGCCCGTGGCCGAAGTGGATTTAAGATGAACGCAGTTTTTCGGCGGCGGCAAGATTTCCGGCGGCGATTGTCCAACTTCCAGCGGGCAGACAATTCTGTTCTCTCGCCAGGCTGCGAGCAGGTCAAAAATAAATTCCGGCGAATGGCTTTGCGGAAAGACCGTGCCGGCCTGGCCAATGATCCGGGTTTCTCCGGCGGCAAAAAGTTCCGCGAACGTCCAGCGGCAACCCGAGGCGGCGTCGCGCAACGCCAGTTCGGTGTGGCGTTCCGCGGCGAGGTTGCGCCAGTGTTCGTAAAGCATTGTCAGTTTGGTAGCGCAGCCGTAACTTCGTTCCAAGCGAATTGATGATGCTGGCGAAAATAAACCCCACTGAAACCGGCGGGCGCCGGTTTGAATTCCCACGCGACACCTTCGCCTTTGCGAACGAACTACACTGGGAGTATCACTTTGACGCGGCGGCTGGGAAAACAACTTTCTCCAAGCGCAACCCCAAACCGACCTACGCGCACCGCTGTTTTGTCCTGACGCGCGCCGCGCGGCAATTCTTTTATCACGCGCGGTTTGATGCGGACCAAAAGCTTGCAAGCGATGAGATTTACCGGCAGCTAATCCGCGAAATAACTTCGCGGATTAGCTGCCGGTAAATCT
>SCTL01000271.1 GCA_004297495.1 Verrucomicrobiota bacterium | reverse complement strand
CACCAAGTCTCGCCCTTGTGGAGCTCGCGGTCGAGGGCTTCCATCAAATAGTAATCGCCCCAACTGGTGTATGCGTTTTGCGCGGAACCGGGGCCATTCGCGCCGACCTGTCCGTTGCGCAGCACGCCGCGGCAAGCGGGATCGAAGTTCAAGTATTCGTCCGAGCACAGGCGCAGCAACATCGGGCGCACCGAATGGAAGAATTTGGAGTCCTGTCCGCCGAGTTGCGCAAGCTCCATCAGCCCGCAAACGGCCACGGCCAGCGCGGAGGAATCGCGCAATTGCGGTTTGTCCGCCGGCAAACGAAAATCCCAGACGGGCACGAGTTCGCGGTCAAGGAGCGAGATGAATTTCAGCGCCAGACGGCTGGCCGCGTCGAGATATTTTGTATCGCCGGTGTATTTGTAGGAGAGCGCGAAGCCGTAGATCGCCCAGCCGGTGCCGCGCGCCCAGTGGGTGCCCACCGCGTAGCCGCAGTAGTTGTCGCCGCCGATGGGTTTGCCGGTTTTCAAATCGAACCGGAACGCGTGAAACACGGAATCATCCGGGCGGATGAAACATTTCAACGTGGTATCCGCCTGCTGGATCGCGGCCTCGCGGAATTTGAGGTTGCTGGTTTCAACGGCGGCCCAGTAGAGCAACGGCAGGTTCATCATGCAGTCAATGATCGCCATGTTGTCCTGCTCGGTGGTGTTGAGATGCCCCCACGCGCGGATGAAATTTCCCTTGTGATTGAACCGTTGATAGAGCGCTTCGGCGGCGGCGAGGCCGACTTCGCGATGCTCCGGCTGCTTCGTCAGTTTGTGGAGCGCGACGGAATAGAGCGAGTAAAGGAAGCCCGCGTCGTGGTGCATGTCGAGGAAGCGGACCGTTGCCTTCTCGCGATATGCCGGCGCGAGCCGCAGCGTTTGCCGGAGAAAATATTCGTCCTCGGTCTCGCGCCACGCGATCAACGCCATGCCGGTGAAAAAGGAACTCGTCCAGTTGCCAATTTCAAAAAAGCCCTCGGCAAAGTTTTCATAGCGGCCATCCACCGCGTTGGACCAGGTCTTGGGATGGTCGGCCAGGTCCTTGATGTTGCGACGCGTCTTGGCAACGCAGAGGTCGAAGGCGCGCTGGAACAACTCGTTTGATTTTGCCACACCAGATTTATCCATCTGGGCGGATTCTGTCGGAACTGTCTTCATGAGTGAATGGTAAATCTCCGAAACGGATTATTCCTTCCAGCGATAAAATGGATTCGCGTGAACTGAATCGCCCGTGCCATCGGCCGGGATTTTGACCGGCTCGACGTGCCAGTCGAACCACAGATAGTTTCGCGTGCGGCCATGCGCGGAGGTGGCGGGAAAACTTCCCGCCGAACCCGCGCCCGAGTTGCCCTGCTTGTCCGAATCCACCATCGCCCAGATGCGCGTGATGGGACCGACGGAAGCGACTTCGTTCACTTTGTGTGGCGCCTTGGCCGAGCCGGAGCCGGCCGCGCCATTGTAACCGAAGGGATTCCATTCCAATCCACAGTAACGACTCACGCTGCCAGCCGTATTGCCTTCAACCATCTCGTAGGAAAAAAAATCCGGGTTGCTGGAAGTGTTGTAACGCGCGTTGGAGGGACAGAACATAACCTTCATCTGCACGGGCGCGAGCGCCGGCGGAGGCGACGCCACATAAGGCCGGATGGCGTAAACCATCCAGTCGTCCGGATTGGTGTCCAGCGTCGAGTAACCCGCCTTCTGCGCCACGCTCATGCCGCGACCCGAGGCGACGCCGTTCGGGCCGTTGGGCAACAGGTCGCTATTATCATCGGCGAACATCTGGATGGCGGTGGCAACCTGTTTCAGATTGGAGGTGCAGTTGATGTTGTAAGCCCGTTGCTTGGCTTTGGCCAACGCTGGCAACAGCATGGCGGCGAGAATCGCAATGATGGCGATGACCACCAATAGTTCGATCAGCGTAAAGCCGCGACCGGCGTCGGCTGCTTTTCTAAAATTTCGTTTCATATTCGGTCCTGACTTTTCGTCTTCGACGGTCGGTTGATTTCTCAACCGCATTCCGCGGTTTCGCGCGTCCTGGCTTGGTGTTACCACTTTCCATCAGCTTCGAAAGCGCTTCAAAACGTTTGCCATTTACCCAGTTCAATTAACCGCAGTCCCGAACTGGCATCGCTAACAAAAAGGCCGGGAGAACCCGATGTCTCCCGGCCTCGCCACCCAACCCAAACTCACGGATAGATCAGCCGGAAGAAGACGTTCGCCTTCGACGGATTGATCGTGATGGCCACGTTCGTCACGCTGGCCGAACCGGGATAAGTGAACCATTGGTTCGTGGTCACCACGCTGACGGCGTTGGTCTGCAACGTCCAGCCGAGGTGATCCGGCGGCCACGAGAGATTCAGCGTGCTGCCACTGACGTTGAAGGTGATGTTCGTCGGATTCGTGTTCACGAGCGGCGGCGCGGCGGTGACGACCAAATCCACCGAGGCGTTCGCCGTGTTGTTGGACAGCGTGGCGGTGACGCCCGAGGGCAGGCTGCCCATGCTGAGGGCGGAATAGCCGCTGCCGCCGATGCTGCCGGTGTACTTGATCAACACTTGCTGGCCGACGA
>SCTL01000270.1 GCA_004297495.1 Verrucomicrobiota bacterium | reverse complement strand
ACTGCTTCGGCTGCATTCGTTGGTTGCGTTTGAACAGACGCGGACTGTTCCTGGCGCTGACAGCCGGTCTCAAGAAATGAAAGGAGCATCACCAAATAGGCACAATGGATTAAAGAGCAGTTCTTTTTCATTCGTGGCTGCATTATTTGAAGAACGCGACTTTGCTAACAATCAGTCAAACGTCGTATTTTGAGAAACGAGACTTGGCGGTCAGTCCGTAAATCCGCCACGCCCGAACGCTGACGAGGGCGGTCCACCTGAACGAGCGCTGCAAAGAATCTACGATGAATCAATCCGCGCGGGACGCGTGAGCAGACGCTGATTCAACTCAGGCGAGCGGCCGGACTGGCTGGGTCAGTGGGCTTCGAGCGGATATACTTGGCTGCGGCTTCCGTGCGGCAATGCACGTGCAGCTTCTCGTAGATATGCATCAGATGCGTGCGAACAGTCGCGTTGCTGATGTGCAGCCGGCTGGCAATCTCCTTGTTGGCAAAACCCTCGGCGACGAGCGCGAGGATCTCCATCTCGCGCGAGGACAGTTGATCCGTGCCCGCTGGGTCTGGAGTGGTTGCCCCTTCCATGAAGGAACGCACGACCATCCGGGCAACTTCACTGGTCATCGGCGCGCCACCGGCGCGAACTTCGGCGATGGCTTCGATGATCTCTTTTTCATCCGACCGTTTCAGCACATAACCGCACGCGCCCGCCTTGAGCGCCTGGAAGATCATTTTGATGTCCTTGTAAACGGTCAGCATGATGATCTGCAGATTGGGCATCTTTTGCCGCAATTGCGCAGTGCAGGCGATGCCCGATTCCCCGGGCAGATGAATGTCCATCAGCACGACGTTCGGACGGGCGGCAGGAATTTTTTCCAAAGCTTCCTCCGCCGAGGCGCAGGCGCAGACGCACCGATGACCGGGCGTGCCGCCGATGAACTCGGCGAGATATTGCCGCAACGTCGCGTTATCTTCGACTATGGCAATCTTGGTCATCAGTTCCTGACCAGCAGCTTGAGCAAATTGGGCCGACATGTCATCACTTTCTCTCGAACCCGGGATAGGTTCTTCAGCCCAATCTACGCGAACGTGCCGACGGATAGAATCAGCCATTCGTCGTATTCCACCAAGCACTCCATTGGTCGCCTCAACTTGCGCCTGATCCAAATTCTCAGCCAGCCACGCCGTTTACACGCGCACGCAACTTGAATCCTGCGCGCGGTGGTGAAGAAGATTCCCGCGCACCGACCGATGAGACTGAAACCCGCTGATTTGAATCGGTGGTCAGCGTGGGAAGAATTGGATTTTCGCAACGGCGCGGCAAAGGAATGTCGGATCGCCTGCCACTGGGAACACTCCCGACAAATCAACAAGCCCACGCGGCCCAACATCAGCAGCCAAAGTTCGTCACCGGAAACCCGGCCGGCGTGCAACGGCCATCCACTTACACGCAGCGAACGCATCGCCACCCTTGGTGTGCGGGCTGGGCTTTGATAGTCTCCCGCCATGAGCAGCAAGCGCGTGACGGTTTACGACATCGCCGAAAAGCTTGGTGTGTCCCACGCCACGGTGTCGCTGGCGTTGCGAAATCATCCGAGCATTTCGGAGAAACGGCGCGTGCAGGTGAAGAAGAAGGCGGAGGAAATGGGTTATGTGCCCGACCCGCATCTGGCCGCGCTGGCGGCGTATCGGCGCTCGAACGCGCCGGCGGAGGTGCGCAGCGCGATTGCCTGGATCAATCATTGGGAACAGCCGGAGCGTTTGCGGAAACACCGGGAGTTCGATCTCTACTGGCAGGGCGCGGCGCAGGCGGCGAAGCGTTTTGGTTACTGTCTCGAAGAGATCCGCTGGTCGCCCGAATACTCGGCCAGACGATTCGAGCAGATTTTGCTGACGCGCGGCATTCGCGGCGTGTTGATTCCGCCGCACGACCGAATCCCCGACTGGGGCGATTTCGATTGGAGCAAGTTTTCCATCGTGCGTTTCGGGTTGTCCGTGCCCTCGCCGGACTCGCATCTGGTGACATCCGACCAACTGCGCGCGATGATCATGGCCGTTCACAAGATGGCCGAGTATGGCTACACGCGGATCGGTTTGGTGGTGCCGGCGAACGTTGATGCCAGACTGGGAGGTGGATTTGTGGGCGGTTTCAGATCAGCCGGCGAATCCTTCAAATTGCCGGTGGTCAAACCATTGTTGACGGAGGAAAACGTTTACACCGAGCGGCCCGACCAGGCCAGACGGTTGCTGCAGGCGTGGCTCAAGAAATACAAGCCCGACGCAATTCTGACTTTCATGCTCCAAGTTCCCGAGTTGCTGCGGCAGTTGAAATATCGAATCCCCGAGGACATCGCCGTGGCAGGCACGGGCGTGGATGTGCCGGTGGACGCGGGACTCGATCAACATTCCGAGGCCATCGGTCGCGTGGCCGTGGAAACTCTGGTGTCGCAAATCAATCTTAACGAACGCGGCGAACCCTCCGACCCGTATCGCGTGCTGGTGGAGAGCCGCTGGCGCGATGGCAAATCACTGCCGCGACTGAAACGCTGAGAGAGTTGTTGGCGAGTCGTCCGTGCTTTCGACTGTCAGTTTTCTGCTTTCAGCTTTTTCATTGAACTGGGTAAGTTGAATTCCCTTTGTAGGCTCGGCGGATGGGGAGTAAGAATCTCACATCAAGCAAAGCCCATGAACTTTCAGAACCGAAATCATCTTCTCGCCGGCCACGGCTGGATTGCGCGGCAGCGGCGAACGATTTCACGGCTTTGAACTCCACCCGCAGATCAGAACACCCCCGTATGCAAACCAAGCAAATCAACCCCGTCCGAAACCACGCCGTCAAACCCGCCCTTGGCTGGCTCGCCTGTGCGTTCCTTGTTTTGGCAACCGCGCCTGGCGTGCTCGCCCAGAGCGGCACGTGGACGAACCTCGTCGGCGGCAACGCCTCGGGCAGTTGGGCCACGGCCGTCAACTGGAACAACAGCGTCATCGCCAGCGGCGCGGACAACACCGCCGACTTCAGCACACTCGACATCACCACCAACGCCGTGGTGACGCTCGATGGCGCGCGCACGATCGGGAATGTGATTTTCGGCGACACGACTCCTTCGACCAACTGGATTCTCGCCACCGGCTCCGCCGGTCCGTTGACGCTGGCGGTGACCGCCGGTTCGCCCACCCTCACCGCGAACAACGGCTCGAATCTCATCACGGCGGTGCTGACCGGCGTGAGCGGCGTGACCAAGGCCGGCAGCGGCACGCTGCGGCTGAACACGGCGAATCCGAACTTGCAGAACCTGGTGCTGATCAACGCCGGCATTCTTCAGATCGGCAACGCCACCGCCATCGGCACCAACGGCAATCACACGGCGAACGACCGCGTGATCTGCACCAACAGCGGCACCATTGAAATCATCAACACCATTCAACCCAACAACAAACACCTGACGCTCTTGGGCGCGGGCGTCGGCGGCACACAAGGCGCGTTGTATGCCAACAGCACCAGCGGCAGCACGCGCTGGGGTTTGAGTTCGCTGAATGGCACCGGTGCTTCCGGCAACAGTTCCGCCTCCTTCCCGGCGATTTCGCTGCTCGGCGACGCCACCATTCGCATTGACGGCGACACGATTGGCAATCCCACTGCCAACTTCGCCATCGGACACATTTCGGGCACGAACAACACTCTGACCAAAACCGGCGGCGGACGATTGAGCCTCGACCGCGGCGTCAGCGGCATCACGAACGTCGTCGTTCAAGCCGGCGGCTGGATGCCGAACTCAGCCAGCGGGTTCGGTTCGGTTCAGTATTACACCGTCGCCTCGGGCGCGGCGATCGTGAACAACCAGAACACCTGCTTCTCCGCTTCGGCCAGCATCGTATTGAACGCAGGTTCGTTATTTGACGTTTACAACCGCACCGACGTGCAAACCTATACGCAGAACATCGGTTACTTGAGCGGCACCGGCTTGCTCACTCACGGCATGAGAGCGGGCGGCACCGGCACCACGACCCTAGTCATCCAAGGCTCGGACAGCAACAGCGTCTTCAACGGTCCGGTCACTGTTACCAACGGCACGTTCAACATCACCAAGAACGGCACGGCCACACTCTCGCTCGGCGGCACGAATAATTACAACGGCGCGACGACGATAAACGCCGGCACGCTGCTGGTGAACGGCCAGCACACGGGCGGCAACACTTACACGGTCGCCTCGGGCGCGACGCTCGGCGGCAAAGGTGTGATCATCCCGGCCATCAGTCTGAGTGGCATTCTTCGCGCGGGCGACAACGGCGGCACGCTCACTGTCAGCAATCTCACGGGTGCGGGCGACGTTTATGTCACCAATGCGAACCTTACCGTGCTCGCGCAGTTGAACACTTCCGGCAGCGGCTCGTTGAAT
>SCTL01000269.1 GCA_004297495.1 Verrucomicrobiota bacterium | reverse complement strand
TCACGAGTTTGCGGCTGGCTTCTTCGAGCGATTTGTCGAGCACGGCAATCGTCGGGTCGGGTTTGTTCAATTCCTGTTGCAGCAATCCCGCCGCTCCACCGGACGCGCTGGCAAACATCGCCACGGGTCCGATCAATGCCACCTTGCCCGATTGCACGAGTCCCTTTTTATCGAGCGCCTTCGCTTCGATGATCTCGCCGCCCTGCGCGGACTCGGCCCGCTCAAGCGCTTTCGTTAACAAGACGGCGCGTTGTGCGAATTTGTCCGCCGCCGAGAGGTCAGCCGAGCCCCCGGCTTTGTCCACGGCGTCGAGCATCGCGGCGTAGCGCGGCTCTTCGACGAAATTCAACCGGCTGCGAAATGCGCGCGCATATTCCGTGATGAGCGAGTCGGTGTATTTGACTGCATCGGATAACCGCTTGGCCTCGGTCTTGAGCGCGTTCAACTCGACGAGTTGGTTTTCCTGAAAGCGCTGAAGCTTGGCGAGTTCCGCGCGGCGATTGAGGAGCGATTGCTCCAGCTCGGAAACCTTGCGCGCCAGCGGTAGTCGGGCGGCTTCGACTTCGGCGCGGGCGGCGGTCAATTCCACCGTGGCTTTCTGCAAATCCGCCGAAGCGCTGCTCACGACTTGATCGAGCGATTGCGCGCCCGCCAGCAGCGGCAAGCTGGTCAACATCGCGGCCAGGAATTTTTTAAATTGTAGCATCGGGAAATTCATTTCAGGAAACTCACTTGACCGCGACGGGCAACGTGAGGAAACGCGCCGTCTCTTCGTTGCGATACATCTTCACCGCCGACTTCACTTTCGGCGCGAGTTCGGGTTTGTTGGTCCATTGCCAGCCATCTGCGCCCGGCGTGCCCGAGCCGGCGAAGTCCGCCGTTTCGTTCACGAAATAAGCCGCGCCCAGGCCGACGTAGATCGTCTGCACCGCCACTTCCTCGCCCTTCTCGTTCTTGCGCTTCTCGTTGAAGACGTTCACGGCGTTGTTGAACTTGTCGAGTTCGTTGAGCACGGCGACGCAGATTTGAATGCGCTCCGCCGCGAGCATTTTCGTGTTCGCCGGGTCCGCCGGAATGCGCGCCAGGTCTTTCTTCACGATGTCCTGCAACGGCGCGGGCAACTGCGGAGAAAATCGCTTGAGTTTCGTCTCCAACTCCGTCGCGAACTGCACTGCCCGTTCGCGAGCTTCATTCGAGGATTTTTTCAACGCCTCCGCCTCCGCCATTTCTTTGACGACTTGCGAGTTGTTGGTCGTCACGCCGGCCATCTGCGCTTCGACGGATTTTAACTCGCGCTCATACAACGCCGTCATTTGTTCCAGCGTTTCCTTGTCGGTCTGCCAGTCGCCGCGCGTTTTGGAAATCAACTGGCGCGTCTCGACCCACTTCTCGATGGCTGTGCGCGACTCTTGCAGCCGGTCGTCCGCGAGCACATCGAGCATGAAGCCCAAAAGGCCCGCGCCCGCCGCCACTGCCAGCAGCCAGCTCCGGGAGCGACTGCCATGTGAACCGATATTTGCTTGTCCCATGCGGAGAGCATTGGCCGGCTGTGTGACAGAATCACGGCAGCCAGGTGACAATCAGGAAACAGACTCGCAGAGTAAGTTGAATCGGAAGCTTCGACGGCTTTGCCAATTCGTAACCGCGCCGTCGCGTGTCCGTAGCAGTGCGCGGTCAGGATGATTCCGCCATGCGCTCTGCGATGAATCCTGAAATGATTTCCTTCACCAAGAAGGAAGGGGCGGCTTCGATTGTTAACCGTGTGCGACCGGAGTCAGCCCTTGAATTTTCGTCTGAACACAAATTGCGTCGGCACAGGCAGCGATGTCGGGAGGGCCGAGGGCCAGCGAGCGCTTTTCTGCTGCTGCTCATTCATCGTGTAAAACGGCGCGTACTCGGGGCGCGTTCCGACCAGTTTTGAGCCGGACCGGTTACGGCGAGGCAACATTTCGGCAACACGAGCGGTTTGCAATTGCGAACAGTTTGTGATCAAGGCCAGAGTGCGATTGCGGAAAAAGCCAGCGCATGAAGAAGGACCGCAACAACAAGGTCGCGCCAGCATTGAGCTTTCGCTCGATCTGGATTTCCGACGTGCATCTCGGCACAAAACACTCGCAGGTGGATTTGCTGCTCGACTTCCTGCGCGA
Source organism: Verrucomicrobiota bacterium (assembly GCA_004297495.1). Lineage (GTDB taxonomy): Bacteria > Verrucomicrobiota > Verrucomicrobiia > Limisphaerales > JADLHS01 > SCTL01. The sequence continues at coordinate 11,372 of SCTL01000269.1, read as the reverse complement.
AAGCGAGTGTCGCTATCTCTACATCGTCGGCGATTTGATTGACGGCTGGGAGTTGAAAAACAAATGGCTCTGGCGCGACGAATACAACGTGCTCTTCCAAAAGCTGCTTCGCAAAGCGCGGAAAGAGACGCGCGTCATCTACATCACCGGCAATCACGACGAGTTCGTGGAGGAATTTCTCAACCTGCGCTTCGGTCGCGTGACGCTTGCGCGCCAGGTCATTCACGTCGCGGCGGACGGGCGAAAATATCTCGTGCTGCACGGCCACCAAGCCGATGGCATCGCGCACTTCAACCGCTTGCTCGATCGCGTCGGCTCGCGGCTTTACAACTGGATTCTGGATTTCAACCTGCACTTCAATCGCGTGCGCCGCGTATTCGGCTTTGGCTACTGGTCGGTCGCGGCGTATTTGAAATTCAAAGCCAAGCAGGCCGTTAAATATGTTTCCGATTACGAAAACACGATTGCGCAGATCGCGCGCAAGCAAAACGTGAACGGCGTGATCTGCGGCCACATCCACCGCGCCGAGATCAAGACGGTGGCGGGGATTCGTTATTTGAATTGCGGCGATTGGGTCGAGAGCTGCACGGCGTTGGTTGAGGACTTCAACGGAAAAATACGGTTGCTACATCTCCATGAAAATCCTGTTCTGCATTCAAGGCGAAGGGCGCGGACACATGACGCAGGCGATGGCGACGAAGGAAATGCTGGAAACGGCGGGCCACGAACTGGTGGGCGTGGTGGTCGGAATGGGGCGAAGCCGGCAACTGCCGGCATTCTTCGAATCGGCCATGCGGATGCCGGTCATCGTGATGCCGACGCTGGAGTTTGTCTTCAAAGACAATAGGGCCGTCAATCTGCCCGCCACGGTCGCGAGCGTAATCCGGCATCTGCCCGCGTACCTGCGCGCGTTGCGCCGGCTGCAAGCGCTCGTACGTGAGTTGCAGCCCGACGTGATCGTCAATTTCTTCGAGCCGCTCACTGGAATTTATGCGCTGACGACTCGACAGCGTCCTCCGGTTGTGGCGGTCGGCCATCAATTCATGTTCGAGCACCCGCGTTACATCCGTGCGCCGGGATTGCGCGCGCAACAGTGGGGCATGAAATGGTTCGTGCGGCTTGTGGGTGCGGCTTCCACGCGCGTGGCGCTCTCACTTTACGAAGCGCCGGACTTGCCGAGGAAATCAATTTTCGTTTGTCCGCCGATTTTGCGGCGACGCTTGTTCGATTTGCAGCCGAACCCAGACGGAAAATTCGTACTCGTCTATCTGCTCAACCACGGCTACGCGAACCAAATCATCGCGTGGCACGAGCAGAATCCTGGAACTGAACTGCATTGCTTTTACGACAAACCCGGCGCGCCGGCGGAAGCTCAACGCGACGCCACGCTGACGTTTCATCGTCTCGATGGCGAAAAGTTTCTCCGCCTGATGGCGGAGTGCAAAGCCGTGGTCTGCACGGCGGGATTCGAATCCGTGAGCGAGGCGGCTTATCTCGGCAAGCCGTTGTTCATGGTGCCGGTGGAAAACCACGTCGAGCAACAGATCAACGCTCTGGACGCGGTGGATTGCGGCTTCGGCATCACGGACAAATCATTCCGCCTCGATCGGATGAAAGAACTTCCAGCCCGGATTTCAAACGAAGTATTCCGGCTCTGGTTGAACAAGGCAGATGCCACGTTGCTCCGAGCCATCGAACACGCGACGAGCGCAGCCAAGCGGGCGACCTTTGCGGACGACGTCGGATGCACCCAAGCCGGCAAAGCGTGACGTGTTCTTCACAAGCCCTTCATGGTTTCGTCACCATCGTCGGTCAGACTGGCCATCCAGTTATGATCAACGTCATTCGTAATTTGAGATTGCCGAAAAGCGCCTGGCCGATGCGCCGACGCGACCGGCGGTTCCTCGTATTCACGCTCGTGCTTGGATTACTCGTTTCTCTTGCAGTCGCAGGAATGCTTTATGCGCTGTACACGAAGAGCCGGGTCTGAGACGCGCATCCCGCAATCCCGCCGCAGGCGGTAACAATTGTCCGATTCAATTGCTCGAATCCAGTGGCGCGACGAGAGGCGGCACCGGCGTGGGCACGGGCGTTTCCGCAACGGCGGTTTCGGGTTTTGCGACCGCCAATTTCACTGGCGACCGGCGGGATGATTTCTTATTCGCCACCCGCTTGCGCTGCGCGGAACTTTTCGGCTGCGCCTTGCTTCGCGAGGTCTTCTTCGCCTGCTTGGCGAGGGATTTGAGGAACGCATCCATCTGTTCGGCGAGCCGCGCGGCTTTCTTCTCCGCCTTGCGCGCGGCTTTGCGGGCTTGTTTGTAAAGCTTGCGGGCGGCCTTCATCCCGGCCTTCGCGCGCTGCGCGCTCCCACGCAGGAGTTCGGCGTGACGCGAGGCTTGCTTCATCTTGACGGTGAGCTGGGTTTTGCGGCGACTGATTTCCGCGGACGATTTTGGCGTGCTGGTTTTCATGCGGGTAAAAAATTCTGCAAATTAAATGCGGCGAATGCCGGTGCCAGCGCAAGCCGCCAATTGTTACATTTTGTCCGAGCCTGAACGCCTGAGGACGGGCTGAATCGAAGCTAGTCGCGCCAAGTTGGCGAGCTTGTAACTATTCCGACATCAAATTGCCACACAGCCCGGCCAACGTGCGCGCGTGAAACCAAGACTTCTCGTGGTGGACGATGAGGAAGACACGTTGCGGCTGCTGAACTATCGCTTCACCGAAGCCGGTTTTGAAGTGATCACGGCAGGCAACGGCGTGGAAGCATTAGGCCAAGCGCGCCAGCATCAGCCAGCGGTGATCCTGCTCGACATCATGATGCCGGACTTGGATGGCTTCTCGGTCTGCGAAATTCTGCACCGGCAGGAAGCGACCGCGCAGACGCCGGTTATTTTCTTCAGCGCGCACAGCGGCGTCGCGGTTCAAGCCCGCAGCATTGAATCCGGCGCGCGGCACTGCTTGAAAAAATCCGGCGCCCTGAACTCCATCGTGGAATGTGTGCGCCAGGTGCTGGAAGAACGACAACCTCCCGCGAGCTGAGTCGCGCGTTCTTCGATGCCATATTTGTCACTTGCCAAAGTTGTGGAGTTTTCGTTTCTACCGGCGTGCCAGAATGGATTTCCATCGTGCTGCTGGGCCTCATCGAAGGCGTTACGGAGTTTCTACCCGTTTCCTCCACGGGACACTTACTCGTGGCCGAACATTGGCTCGGCCTCAAGGAAAGCGATCTGTTCAACGTGGTAATTCAATGCGGCGCGGTACTCGCGGTGATTCCGCTGTTCCCCCAACGCATCAATCAATTTCTTTTCCGCTGGCGCGAGCCGGCCACGCAAGACTATCTGCTGAAGATCGCCGTGGCCTTCTTCATCACCGGCGCCGTTGGATTCGTGCTCGACAAGAAAGGATTCAAGCTGCCGGAAACCACGCTCCCAATCGCCATCGCGCTCATCACCGGCGGTGTTCTGTTCGTCCTGATCGAACGGATGCTCAAAGGCAGATCCGGCTCGCAACAAATCACCTGGCCGGTCGTCTATGCCGTCGCCATCGGACAACTCGTGGCCGGCGTTTTCCCCGGCACTTCGCGCTCAGGCGCGACGATTCTCTTTTCGTTGCTGCTTGGGCTGAGCCGTCCGACCGCCACGGAGTTTTCTTTTCTCGTCGGCATTCCAACGATGCTCGCGGCGGGCGGCTGGAAAATTTTCAAAGCTCTGCGCCATCACGCACCCGACGCGCCCGCTGAAAACTGGAGCATGGTCATTCTTGGCGCAGTCACGGCCGCCATCGTTTCCTTCTTCGTCGTCAAATGGCTGCTGCGTTTTGTGCAAACCCACACCTTCGTGGCGTTCGGTTGGTATCGCATCGCGCTCGGTGTCTCGATCTTGATTTTCCTGCGCACCCATTGATTCACTCTCAATTCAGGCTTTTGTTGGCCGCATGAATTCTGGCAGACTGCGTGACTGATGTTGACCGTAGCTGGCCTGCAAAAATCTTTCGGCGGACGCGAATTGTTCGACGACGTCTCCCTCACCATTCAATCCGGTGAGCGCATCGCCATCGTTGGCCCGAACGGCGCGGGCAAATCCACCCTGCTCAAGATCATTCTCGGACACGAACAACCGGACGCCGGCGAAGTCTCGTTCATCCGCGGCACGCGCCTCGGCTATCTGCCGCAGGAAAGCGAAGCCGCCGGCAATGAAACCGTGCTCGACATCGCCGTCCCGCACGACCACGAGCACGATGGGCAATTTGTCGCGAAAGCGAAGCAGATTCTTGCGAGTCTCGGCTTCAAGCAATCGGACCACGCGCGGCCCGCCCGCGAACTTTCCGGCGGCTGGGTCATGCGCGCGCATCTCGCGCGCCTGCTCGTGCAGGAGCCGGATTTGTTGATGCTCGACGAGCCGACCAACCATCTCGATCTCGAAACGCTCCTGTGGTTTCAGGATTACCTGCGCAACTATCCCGGCGCGATCCTGCTCATCTCGCATGACCGCGAATTCCTGAACCGGCTCTGCACGCACATCGCCGAACTCCGGTCGTCGCGCATTTTACGTTACACCGGCAACTACGACACGTATCTCGAACAGCGCGCCGCCGCCGAAGTGACGCTGATCGCCACCGCCAAGGCCCAGCAGCGCGAGATTGATCGGATGCAACTCTTCGTGGACCGCTTCCGCGCAAAGAACACGAAGGCCGCGCAGGCACAGAGCAAGTTGAAGCAGATCGAGCGCATCAAGGAGGAAATGGTCGAGACGTCTGACGCGGAAGCCACAGTCGGATTCCGTTTCCCGCAACCGCAGCGCAGTGGACAACGCGTCATCAAGTTGCAGAATGTTAAGTTCGGCTACGGCGAGAATTTGATCTACGACGGCATTGATTTTGAAGCCGAGCGCGGACAACGCATCGTGCTCGTCGGGCCGAACGGCGCGGGCAAATCCACGCTGCTCAAGTTGCTGGCCGAGGTCCTCAAGCCGCAGTCCGGCGTGCGCGAACTCGGCCACAACGCCAAGCACGGCTACTTCGCGCAGCATCGTGCGCAGATGCTCAATCCGAAGCATACGGTCTTGCAGGAGGCGATGGAGACGCCACAGCGCGTGACCGAGCAATCCATCCGCAACATCCTTGGCAGTTTTCTCTTTCGCGGCGACGACGTGTATAAGCCCGTGAGCGTTCTGAGCGGTGGCGAGAAGAGCCGGCTTGCACTGGTGAAGTTGTTGCTTGATCCGCCCAATCTGTTGCTCATGGACGAACCGACGACGCATCTCGATCTCGCAAGTGTGGACGCGCTCATTGAGGCATTGAAGCAATACGAGGGCACGTTGATCTTCATCAGCCACGACGTGCATTTCATCCGCGCGCTGTCGAACCACGTCGTGCGTGTCGAAGCGGGCCAGCTTCGCCATTTCACCGGCGGCTACCAATATTACCTCGACAAGACTTCGCAGTCCGCGCGCGCCGCGTTGACCAGTTCCGGCATGGTGGCTTCAACGCAAATCAACGGGAGCAAGAGCGCCGAACCGACGGTTGACCGCAAGGAACAACGCCGGTTCGAAGCCGAGCAACGCCAGGCGCTCTCGCGCAAGAAACAGGAAATTCAAAAACGCATCGCCGCGCTCGAAAAAGAAATCGCCACACTGGAAACGAAGGAGCGCGAGCTGGCGGCGGAGTTGGAGAGACCCGAGACTTACAACGCCGGCGGTCGCGCCACGCAAATCAATCGCGAACTGATGGAAGTGAGTGATCGCTTGCCGGAAGCGACGTCAGAGTGGGAGGCAGCAGCACAAGAACTCGCGGCGATGGATTGAAGCCAATGAATCTCCTTTCTCCCAATTGTGCCAGCGCTCGAGCCGGTTGACATCGGTGATTCCGCCGACCAATCTGCCGCGATGAAATTTGCCGCCGCCCTGCTCTGCTTGGTCACGCCGACGATTTTCGCCGCGTCGGATTATCCCGTGCAGCCCGTGCCGTTCACACAGGTTCGCCTGACCGGCGGATTGCTCGCCAATCGCCAGGCCACGAATGCCGCCGTCACGATGCCCTTCGCGCTGGAGCAATGTGAGTCCTCCGGTCGCATCAAAAATTTTGATCTCGCCGCTGAAGTCATGCGCCGACGCGCGGCGGGCGAAACTAATTTCCAAATCAAGCCACCCACACAATATCCGTTCGACGACACCGACGTTTACAAAGCCATCGAAGGCGCGGCCTTTTGCCTGAGCGTGAAACCTGATTCCGCTTTGCAGGCGAAGCTGGAGACGATCATCAAGCGCGTCGCCGCCGCACAAGAACCGGACGGTTACCTCTACACGTTCCGCACGATGCACCCGGACAGTCCCGGCCACGGCTGGATCAATCAGCAACGCTGGCTGAACGATCCCAAGTTGAGCCACGAACTTTACGACCTCGGCCATCTCTACGAATCGGGCTACGCGCACTTTCGTGCGACCGGCTCGCGCTCGTTGCTCGACATCTGCCTTAAGAACGCGGCCTTGCTCGAAAAAGATTTTGGCGACCACCAACTCCGCATCGCGCCCGGCCATGAGATCATCGAGATGGGTCTCGCGAAACTATATCGGCAGACCGGCAACACCAATTGGCTCGACCTCGCCAAATTTTTTCTCGATAACCGCGGCCACGGCGGCGAATACAGCCAGGACAACAAACCTGTCGTCGAACAGGACAAGGCCGTCGGTCACGCCGTGCGCGCGAACTATCTCTACAGCGGCATGGCGGATGTCGCCGCGCTCACCGGCGACGAACGCTATCTCAACGCCATCACGAAGATTTGGGAAAACGTCGTCGGGACGAAATTGCATCTCACCGGCGGCTGCGGCGCACGCGCTTCGGGTGAAGCTTACGGCAACGATTACGAACTGCCGCATCGCTGTTACAACGAAACCTGCGCCGCCGTCGCGTTTCTTTTTTGGAATCACCGCATGTTCCTGATGACCGGCGACGCCAAATACATGGACGTCTTCGAGCGCTCGCTTTACAACGGCGTCCTCAGCGGCGTTTCGCTTTCCGGCGACAAATTTTTCTATCCGAACCCGCTCGAATACGACGGCAGCGCCAAGAACAATCACGGCTTCGCCGGTCGCGCGCCGTGGTTCGGCTGTGCGTGTTGTCCACCGAATGTTTTGCGCACGCTCGCGTCGCTCGGGGATTACGTCTATGCCACGCAAGGCGACAAACTTTTCGTGAACCTTTACGCGCAAGGCGAGGCCACCGCGAATGTTGCGGGCAACAAGGTGAAGCTTGAACAGACGACGAGTTATCCGTGGGACGGCGCAATCAAACTGCGCGTCACGCCGGAAAAGCCCGGCAAGTTCACGCTGAGTCTTCGCATCCCCTGCTGGGTCGAGGGCCATCCGTTGCCGAGCGATCTCTACACTTACGACGACGCCACGCCGGCGAAATGGACGTTGCAAGTGAACGGCAAGAATGTTTCCTTCACTCAATCTCGTAGCAGCGGACGTGAGTCCGCTCAAACTGAATCCCAAGACAGTCAGAGCCGACTCACGTCGGCCGCTACAGCGGAGATTAGTAACGGCTTCGCGGTCATCACGCGCGAATGGAAATCCGGCGATGAAATCACGCTGGACTTGCCCATGCCCGTGCGTCGCGTCGCGGGCAATCCGAAGGTTGCCGCCACAAAGAATCAAGTCGCACTTGAGCGCGGACCAATTGTGTATGCGTTTGAAGGAGTGGATAACAACGGCGCTGTGTTTGACGCCGTGCTCCCGACTAGCGCGACAATCAAGGCCGAGCACCGTGCGGATTTCCTCGGCGGCGTCACTGTCTTGAACATCACCGACGCCCAACGCGTAGCACTCAACGATTCCAGCAAACTCGCCTCCAAACCGACCAGGCTCACTGCGATTCCTTACTCCGTTTGGGCCAATCGCGGCCTCAGCCCGATGGCGGTCTGGCTCGCGCGCGACGCGGCTACTGCGCGCCCCATCCGTCCGACCACACTGGCTTCACAGGCGAAGGTCACAGTCTCCTTCGTGCGCGACGGAATGAGTATTGTGCCCATCAACGATCAGCTCGTGCCGGAAAATTTCACCGATGGCTTCGCGCCCAACTTCGATTTCTGGCCGCACAAGGGAACGAGCGAATGGATCAACTATGAATTCGTGAAGCCAGCAAAGGTCAGCTCCGTCCACGTTTCGTGGTTCGACGACACCGGCACGGGTGAATGTCGCGTGCCCGTTTCGTGGCGCGTGGTTTATCGTGACGCGAACAACCAATGGCAGTCCGTTGCCAACGCTTCGGAGTACGTCATCAAAAAGCGCGAACCGGTGCGCGTAACGTTTGATGCCGTGACCACCAAGGCGCTGCGTTTGGAAATTCAACTGCCCAAAGATTTCAGCGCTGGAATTTACGAATGGGAAGTGGAATGAGACGGAGCGCGGACGCCCCGTCCGCGCGAACCGTTGAAACTCGCGGACGAGGCGTCCGCGCTCCAGACCAAAATGGCGCGCTGACTTTCGCCAGCGCGCCATGGAAGACTCACAACCCGTCCGCTCAGTAATTCGCGGCGACCGCGTTCCAGTTCACGACATTCCAGAACGCCTTGAGATAATCCGCGCGCTTGTTCTGATACTTGAGATAGTAGGCGTGCTCCCAGACATCCACGCCGAGCACGGGTTTGCCTTCGCAACCGGCGACGGCTTTGCCCATGAGCGGATTGTCCTGGTTGGCGGTGGAAACGATTTCGAGTTTGCCGCCGTTGGAAACGAGCCAGGCCCAGCCGCTGCCAAAACGACCGACGCCCGCGGCTTCAAACTTCGCTTTGAAATCATCGAAGCTGCCGAACGCGGCCTTGATGTCGTCGGCGAGTTTGCCGGACGGCGCGCCGCCGGCGTTCGGGCCCATGATCTTCCAGAAGAACGAGTGATTCCAATGTCCGCCGCCGTTGTTGCGGACCGGGCCGCGGATCGCGTCGGGCACGGAGCCGAGGTCTTTGATGATTTGTTCGAGCGACTTGGCCTCGAGCGCGGCGTTGCCGGCGATGGCTTTGTTGAGGTTGTCCACGTAAGCCTTGTGATGACGCCCGTGATGGATCTCCATCGTGGTTGCGTCAATGTGGGGTTCGAGGGCTGCCTTGTCGTAAGGCAATGCGGGTAGTTCGTGTGGCATAGGTTTGTTTGGTTAAATTTCTGCCGCCGGATTTCGGTGACGTGAGACAATAGCCAAGCAATCCACTTCGCGCAAGCCGGGCCACGAATTATCGGCACAGCTCGACAAAATTCTTCAACAACTGCAAACCCACCTTCTGGCTCTTCTCGGGATGGAACTGCGTGGCGAAAACATTTTCGCGCCAGACGGACGAGGCGAACGTGTCGCCGTATTCAGTTTGCGTGGCGATGATTCCCGCATCCGTCGGCTTCGGAAAAAAACTGTGGACGAAATAAACGTAGCTGCCGTCGGCAATGCCGCGATAGATCGGGCAGTCGGACTTGGTGATGCGGATTTGATTCCAGCCAATCTGCGGAATCTTCAATCCGTTCCGTTCGGAAAAGCGGACAACCTTGCCGCCGAACAAACCCAGGCCCGCCGCGCAACTGTTGAACTCCTCGCTCTTCTCGAACAACGCCTGATAGCCGACGCAGATGCCGAGAAACGGTTTGCCCGTCTTGATGAAATCCTGCGCCGCGCCGAGCAGGTCCTGCTTGCGCATCGCGTTCAGGCAATCATCGAACGCGCCGACGCCGGGCAGCACCATGCCGTGCGCGTCGCCGATTTCCTCGGGCCGCTGCGCGACGCGCACGTCCGCGCCGACCTTCAACAAGGCGCGCTGCGCGCTGCGCAAATTTCCCGAGCCGTAATCAAGCAAAGCAATCACGGGAAGATTCTAGTCACAGACGAAACACAGATGAAATACCGATTTCAAACAGTAGGGACGCGTTCCACCGCGTCCCATTCCAAAGGGAAAGTTTGGGACGCGGTGGAACGCGTCCCTACCAGCTTTATCTGTGAGCCAATTCTTTTTCCGTCCTTAACCGCAATTGTCCGCATGCGGCGTCAATGTCGTGGCCTTTCTCGCGACGGAGCGTGGCGATGACCTTTTGTTTCTCCAATGCAGCGAGGAAGTTTTCGCAGGTTTCTTCATCAGGCCGTGACCATGACAATCCCTCGACGGTGTTGTAGGGAATCAGGTTCACCTTCGCGTGCAGTCTCTTCGCAAGCGCGGCGAGCGGTTTGGTTTGCTCCAGCGAATCGTTCACGCCGGCGATGAGGATGTATTCGAACGTGAGCATCCGGGCTTTGTTCGACTGATAGTAGTCGAGGGCCGCGGTGAGTTCCTTGAGCGGGAACTTGCGGTTCACTGGCATGATCTTCGCGCGCACTTCATCGGTCGCGCCATGCAGCGAGATGGCGAGGCGGAATTGTTCCGGCTCATCGGCGAGCTTGCGAATCTGCGGCGCGAGTCCGCTGGTGGAAATGGTGATCTTGCGTGCGCCGATGCCGCCGCCCCACGGCGCGTTGAGGATGCGCAGCGCTTTGAGCAGATTGTCGTAGTTCGCCAACGGCTCGCCCATGCCCATGATGACGAGGTTGTCCACGAGTCGAGGGTCGAGGGTCGAGGGTCGAGCACCCCTCACCCCGTCCCTCTCCCCATCCGATGGGGAGAGGGTGTCCGCCGGACGAGTGAGGGGTGCGCTCGACTCTCGACTCTCGGCTCTCGACTGTTCCGCGCCCCAACGCTCGACCGCTTGAACCTGTTCAACAATTTCATTCGGCTGAAGATTTCGTTTCCAGCCATCCAGCCCGCTCGCGCAGAACTTGCAGCCGTAAGCGCAGCCGACTTGCGTGGAGACGCAGAGCGTGTGGCGATCGCTGGCTTCGCCGTAGAGCGAGGGATTGGCGGGAATCAGCACGCTCTCAATCAGCGAGTGATCGTGAAGTCGCCAGAGAAATTTCTGCGTGGTGTCGCGCGCGCCTTGTTTGCGGATGAGTTCGAGCGTTTGCAGCGTGAAATGTTGGCGGAGTATTTCCCGGAGCGACTTGGGCAGATTCGTCATCGCGTCCCAACTCGTCGCGCGCTGGACGTAAAGCCAGTCGAGCAATTGATCCACGCGATATGCTGGCTGGCCGAGTTCGGCAAAGCGCGCGGCGAGTTCGTCGCGGGTCAGGGATTTGATGTCGGGCTTCGTTTCCACTCTTAATCTTAATCTTTTTCTTAATCTTAATCTCGCCGTCGCCAGCTCACCGAACCGAGCAGATTAAGATTACGATTACGATTAAGATTAAGAGGTTGCGGCTACTTCGTCAGGTAATACTTCTCCGTGTATTCCTGCACCATGCGCCACGTGCCGTATTGCGCGACCAGCGTGGACATCGCGCGGCGGATGCGCTTGATCCATTCGCGC
>SCTL01000268.1 GCA_004297495.1 Verrucomicrobiota bacterium | reverse complement strand
GTTTTGTCGAGCGTGAGATACTGGATGAGCGTCTCGACGTTGACGCGCACGCCGCGCTGGCGGGCGGCGATGGCCTGGTCGAGCGCCTCCTTGCAACTCAAGTGGACGATATAAGTCGCCGCGCCGGTGAGTTCGGCAAAGGTCATCAAGTGATGCACACCCTCGGCTTCGACTTGGACTGGCCGGCTCGGCTCGTGAAAGCCCGGACCAGTTTTGCCGGCTGCGATCAATTCCTTGCAACGCTCGCTGACGAGCGTTTCATTCTCGCAATGCGCGGTGACGATGACGCCGAGTTCCTTCGCCAGTTTGAGCGTGCGATAAAGCTCCGTGTCGTCCACGCCGAATGCACCCTTGTAGGCGAGAAAAATTTTGAACGAACTGATGCCACGCTTCACGATTTCGCGAAGCTGTTTCTCTGACTTGTCATCGAACTTCGTCACGCCCATGTGAAATGTGAAGTCGCACGCGGATTTCCCGACGGCCTGGCTCATCCAAAGCTCGAAGCTCTCCAACGCATCGTCCTTGCGCGACGGGCAGCACATCTCGATGAGCGTTGTCGTGCCACCCACGAGCGCAGCCTCGCTGCCGGTGATGTAATCATCCTTCGAGAACGTTCCCATGAACGGCAAATAGATGTGCACGTGCGGATCAATGAAGCCGGGGAAAACAAACTTACCAGTCGCGTCAATCACCTCCGCGCCTTTCGGGGGTGTGATGCCCGGCGAGACGATTGCAATGGTCTCGCCTTCGCAAAGGATGTCGGCCACGTAGCGTTCGCTGGCCGTGACGATTTCGCCGTTCTTGATGAGGAGGCTCATGAAATATTGATTTCAGGGTTCGTTTTACTTCTGCCAATCTTCAAGCGCGAGTCCTCGCACGCGCGAAAACTCCGCAGTGTTATGCGTCACCAATGTGTGATCGTTCGCCACGGCTATGGCCGCAATCATGAGGTCATTCGGGCCGATGATGTTTCCAGCCACTTCCAACTCGTGACGCATCCGTCCGTATTGCGCCGCGGCGTCGTCATCGAAAGGAAGTGAGACGTAGGGGGAAAACAATTCGCGAAGGATTCCGAATCGGCGCTCGCGGTTGCCATACTTCTCCGCACCATGAAGCAACTTGGCTTTGACCACCGAGCAAAGCATCACGTCCGAAGGTCGGAGCGATTGAAGTCGGGTGCGAATGGAAGACTGGGGAGTCTTCAAGTAGGTGATCCAGGCATTGGTGTCGAGCAGCCAGGCCATCACCACTCCTCGCGCTTTTCAAACGGCAATTGTGGCGGACGCTCGAAAGGTTCGTCAGCGAACGCGCCCGCTGTGCGCTCAAAATATCGTTCCGGCCAGCCGGTGCTCGCGCCGTTGCCGCCCTTCGATTCGTGCCCGGTCAAGGACTCGAGATAGCGGCGCACGTCCCGCAACACTTTCTCAGGTTGCTTCATCAATTCCTGAATCAGCGCGTCTCGTGTGCTCATGCCTGAAACACTTTAACTCCCGGCCTGGCTATTTCGAGTCTTATTTCTACTCCGGGAGCGCCGGCATCTTGCCGGCCTATTGCTTCGTTTTGAACTGGAAGACTCTCCGGCAAGATGCCGGCGCTCCCGGGTCAAATCGCGAAGTCCGTGTATTCCGGTTTCACCAGTTCACTTGGCGGGAGCAACATGCCGGCGGCAACGGTCGCGTTCGTGCCTTGCTCGATCAGGATGAATGAACCGGTCAGGCGGTTAGTGCCGTAACCGTCAAACACGAGTGGCTTGGCAGTGCGCACGCGGATTTCGCCGATCTCGTTCATCGCGATCTCCGTCGGCAACGGCTCGGAATCAAACGTGTGAATGTTCACCTTGCTTTCGAGCGAGTTGACGATGGCTTGCACGGTTTGCGTGCCGTGCTTGAGCAGAAATTTTTTCCCGGCGACGAGCGCACGCGGATTCATCCAGCCGACGCGCGCGTAAAGATCGGCGGTCATGCCGGGGAGATTCTCGATGCCGACGATCATGTCGCCGCGGCTGATGTCGAGGTCGTGTTCGAGCACGAGCGTTACGGATTGCGGACAGAACGCCTCCTGCACCGGGCCGTCGTAGGTCCAAATCTGTTTCACTGTGCTCTTGAGGCCGCTGGGCAACACAAAGATTTTTTGCCCGACTTTCACGATGCCGCCCGCAATCTGACCGCTCAATCCGCGAAAGTCGTGCAGGTCGTGATTCGTTGGATCGTTCGGGCGATTGACCCATTGCACCGGGAAGCGAAACGCGCTCAAGTTCCAATCGCTCGCGATGTGAACCGTTTCGAGATGGCGCAACAATGTCGGTCCTTCAAACCACGGTGTGTGTTTCGAGGGATCAACGACGTTGTCGCCGTTGAGCGCGCTGATGGGAATGAACTTCACGTCCTTGAACACGTCGAGCTTCGGGAGAAACGCTTCGATGGCGTCGCGGATTTCCCAGAAGCGATCCTCGCTCCAATCCACGAGGTCCATCTTGTTCACGGCGATGACGAGATGCGGAATGCCAAGCATCGCGGCGATGAATGTGTGGCGGCGTGTCTGCTCGATCACGCCCTGGCGCGCGTCCACGAGCACGACGGAAAGATTCGCGGTGCTCGCGCCGGTGACCATGTTGCGCGTGTATTGCACGTGACCCGGCGTGTCGGCGACGATGAACTTGCGGCGCGGCGTGGCGAAGTAGCGATACGCGACATCAATCGTGATGCCCTGCTCGCGCTCGGCGCGGAGGCCATCGGTGAGATTGGCGAGATTGATCTGGCCGCCGCCCGTGATGTCCGCGCTGCGTTCGAGCGCTTCCATCTGATCTTCCATGATGCTCTTGGAATCGTAGAGCAACCGACCGATGAGCGTGGACTTGCCGTCGTCCACCGAGCCGCAGGTGTTGAAGCGCAAAATCTCAATGGGATGCTGGGAGTGAGGCATGGCGGAAATCAAAAGTAACCGGCTTTCTTGCGATCTTCCATCGCGGCTTCGCTCGCTTTGTCGTCGGCGCGCGTGCCGCGTTCGGTGACGCGGGCGGCGGCGATTTCGGCGATGATGTCATCTACACTGTCCGCGCGGGATTCAATCATGCCCGTGCTGATCATGTCGGCGATGGTGCGCACGCGAACGATGAGCTTGGAAAACTTCTCTGTCGGCTTCGGACGCGCGCCGTCGTAAGGATCGGGCTTGCCGTTGTCGTTGTGCGCCGGCGGCACGGGCAGCCATTGACCGCCTCGGCGGAAACACTCGCGCTCGTGGCTAAAATAGATGTTCGGCACTTCGAGTTTCTCCCGCTTGATGTATTCCCAAACGTCCATCTCGGTCCAGTTCGAGAGCGGGAACACGCGCATGTTTTCGCCGGGATTGAGCCGCGCGTTGTAGAGATTCCAAATTTCCGGTCGCTGGTTTTTCGGATCCCACTGACCGAACGAGTCGCGAAAGCTGAAGAAGCGCTCCTTCGCGCGCGCCTTCTCCTCATCACGCCGCGCGCCGCCGATGCAGCAATCGAAACGAAACTCTTCGATTGCGCCAAGCAGCACGGGGATTTGAAGCTGATTGCGACTGATCTGCCCGGGCGTCGGATGCGCGATGCCTTTCTTGAACGCTTCCTCGACCGTGCGGACGATGAGCTTTGCGCCAAGCTGCTTTGCACGCCGGTCGCGGAACTCGATCAACTCGGGAAACTCATGGCCGGTTTCCACGTTGAGAAACGGCATCGGAATGTCCGATGGACGAAATGCTTTCTCGGCCAGACGCAACAGACAGATGGAATCTTTGCCGCCGGAAAACAGCAGCGCCCGTCGCTCGAACTCCGCCGCCACCTCGCGCATGATGTGAATGGCTTCAGTCTCCAGAAATTGCAGGTGATCCAGGTGGTATGAACTCATCGAAATTCTTCCGGTTGAATCCCTCAGACTTTCTCGACGGCTTTGGTGAACCAGTCCGTGTGCAAGCCGCACTCGCGCTTCTCGTTCGCCTTCGCGGGATCAAAATAATCCCACTCGTTCGGCAGGTGATGCTGGGAGAGATACGTTTCCATGTCCATATCTGTCCAATTGAAAACGGGATTCACTTTGAGCGCGTTGAAGTTTTTGTCCCACGCCACGATGTCCATCGTGGCGCGATCCTGATTCTGCACTTTGCGCAACGCCGTGATCCAGACCGTCGGCGCGAGTTCTTCCATGCCGCGTTGAAACGGTTCAAGCTTCATCAACGCGCTGAAAAGTTTCAGACGCTCCTCCTCGTCCGGCGTCGGGATTGGTCCGTGAATCGCGTCGCGGTGCGCGGCGCTCATGCGCGGCAGATACGGCCTGATGTTCAAGCGCAGCAACTGGCGCAGATGCTCGGCATGAATGTAGGTCGCGGGACGATTGTAGCCGTGGTCCACCCACAAGACCGGCATCTCCGGCTGCGCTTGCACGCAGAGATGCAGGATCACCGCCTCGTAGGGACGGAAATTCGTGGAGACGATGGCGCGGCCATTCGATTGCGCCACGGCCCACTTCACGATGTCGAGCGCGGACTTGTCCCGCAACTCGGCGTTGGCTTTGGCAATTTGTTCTGCGGTCATGAAATCAGTTCGCTGAAATGGTTTCCTTCAAAAACACGCGGTCGCACCAATCGCCGAAGCGTTCGTTGGCATTGCGCTCCTTCGCGAAGCGCGCGAGCACGGGACGCAACTCGTTTTCCATGTCGGGATCTTTGACCACGTCTTTCCAGAGCCGGTTGATGCGCGTGCCGGAGGCGTTGCCGCCAAGCCAGACTTGATAACGCCCCGGCGCTTTGCCGACGAACGCGATCTCCGCCATGTAAGGGCGCGCGCAACCATTCGGGCAGCCGGTCGAGCGGATGATGATCTCTTCGCTGCCAAGTCCGAGGTCGCCGGCGATTTTCTCGATTCGATCCACCAAGCCAGGCAGATAACGCTCCGATTCCGCGAGCGCAAGACCGCATGTTGGCAGCGCGGGGCAAGCCATCGAAGCCGCGTGCAGCACGCTCGCCTGATTCTCCATCTTCACGGCGGCGGCATTAAGCAGCGCGGTGATGGCAACTTTATCAGCGTCGCTTGCGTTGGCGAGAATGACGTTCTGGTTTGCACTCAGGCGAAACTCAAGGTGCGGAAACTTCTCTGCGATCTGCCGCAGCGCGGTTTTCTGCGCGTCCTTCACGCGGCCCATGTTGACGAACAGACCGAGAAACCAAGTCCCATCCACGGCTTTGTGCCAGCCGAGGAGGTCTTGCATCGTGGTGAAGTGATACGGCTTCGCGGGCGCGAGCGTGATGCCGGCGCGCTGGTTCACTTCGTCCTGCATGAACTTCACGCCGCGCTCGGCCACGACATATTTCAGCCGCGCGTGTTTGCGATCAGCGCGGTCGCCGAAATCGCGGTGAATCGTCAGCACGGCCTTCGCGACTTCCACAATCTTGTCCGGCGTGAAGAAGCCGATGACATCCGCCAGGCGCGGATACGTGGCTTCGTTCCCGTGGCTGCGGCCCATGCCCCCACCGACGGCGAGGTTGTAACCGATGAGCTTGTCATTCTCGACGATGGCGATGAAGCCGAGGCAGTTCGTAAACACGTCGAGGTCGTTCACCGGCGGGATGACAAACGCCGTTTTGAATTTGCGCGGCAGGTACGTTTTGCCGTAAAGCGGGTCAACGAAGTTTTTGTTCTCCTCCGCCGCGTTGTCGAGTTGCACGCCATCAATCCAGATGGAGTGATACGCCTTGGTCTGCGGCGCGAGCGCCATCGCGACTTTGTGCGCGTCGGCATAAACCTGCTCGCGCGCTTTCGTGTAAGCGGGAGTCGGCGGTGCGAGGACGTTGCGGTTCACATCACCGCAAGCCGCGAGCGTGGAGAGCAGCGACTCGTTGATCTTCGCGATCAGCGGGCGAAGATTTCCTTTGAGCACTCCGTGAAACTGGATGCTCTGCCGCGTGGTGATGCGGAGCGTGTTGTTGCCGTAAGTCGAAGCGAGTTCATCGAACACGCACCATTGCTTCGCGGTCATCACGCCGCCGGGGATGCGCCCGCGAATCATCATGATGTATTTCTTGCCGGTCTTGCGCAGATCGCGGTCGTCCTGCTGATACGAGCCGTGAAATTTCAGGAACTGATTGTCGTCCTCGGAAAAATGGTCGGCGGACTCATCCGCAATGGTTGCGGCGATTGTACCGGCGAGAGTAGGGATTACTTCCTTAATCTCTTCGTTGTGCGTCCGCTTCGTTGAGCCTTCAATTGTCGTCATGTCAGTGAGGTATTGTATATCAGAACGCCGCCACGTCGAGAGGTCTTTTTGAGAATACCCTACTACTTTAATAAAGATTGGTCGTCGGTGAAATCTTGTTTCCACTTTCCCTGCTAACCGTTAAAACGTCGCCATGCTGAAGACTGGAATCCTGAATCCGCACGTGCTCAACCTCATCGCTTGCGTGCGTCACACCAACACGCTCGTCATCGCGGATCGCGGCTTTCCCTTCTGGCCGCAGATCGAAACCGTGGACCTCTCGCTCGTGGATGATGTGCCCACGGTCTTGCAAGTGCTCGCCGCGCTGCGAGGAAATTTCGTCATCGGCAAAGCGTGGATGGCGAAGGAATTTCTCAAAGCGAACAGCAAGAAGACTCAAATCAACTTCGCCTTCGCGCTGAAAGGCGTGCCGACGAAATTCGAGCCGCACGTGGATTTCAAGAAGCGCGTGCCCCATGCCATCGGTCTCATCCGCACCGGGGACACGACGCAGTATGCGAACATGATTCTCGAGTCCGCGTAGCTCTCAGAGTTCG
>SCTL01000267.1 GCA_004297495.1 Verrucomicrobiota bacterium | reverse complement strand
GCTTGTGCTTTGCCGCGGCCTTCAGCGACGGCTTCTGCAAAGTTAGCGAAGAGCACGGTGAACCAGAGCCAGACGGCGAGTTGTGCGATGAACCCGCGCTCCGTGGCTGAAGTGAAAATGCCGACGGTCGTCAACGCCGCGCCGATCATAGTGACGAACATGACCGGATTTTTGATCATCAGGCGCGGATCAAGTTTCTTGAACGAATCGCCGATGGCCGGGCCGGCGATGTTCCAATCAAAGAGAGATGGAGCTTTGTGGGTCATAGATTTTTCGGCTCGGCGGTTAAAAAAGTTTTCCCTGAAGCGTCAGGAAGTGTTCAACAATCGGCCCGAGCGCGATTACGGGAAGAAAATTCAATGCGCCGATAAGCAGCACCGTTCCGAGCAACAGCACCACGAACGTGCCGCCGGAAACCGGGAACGTACCAGTGCTAGCCGGCGCGATTTTCTTCCGCGCGAGCGAACCGGCGAGCGCCATGATGGGCACGATCATCAGGAAGCGTCCGATGAGCATCGCCAAGCCAAGCGTCGTGTTATACCAAGGCGTGTTGGTCGTGAGTCCCGCGAACGCACTGCCGTTGTTCCCCGTGCCGGAGCTAAAAGCGTAAAGCATTTCACTCAGACCGTGCGGGCCGTTGTTGTTCAAGCCAGCGAGGCCCCACTGGCTCACGCTCGCCCAAGCCGCGAAGCCGAGAATCGAGAGGCACAGCACGAGCAGCGAGAGCATCGCCATCTTTACGTCGTAGGCTTCGATTTTTTTGCCGAGATATTCCGGCGTGCGGCCGACCATCAGCCCGGCGATGAAGACCGCGAGCACGACGAACACGAGCATCCCGTAAAGCCCCGCGCCCACGCCGCCGAAAATAATTTCGCCGAGTTGGATGTTGAAGAGCGGCACAAGTCCGCCGAGCGCGGTGAAAGAATCGTGCATGGAGTTGACCGCGCCACAAGAGGCGTCGGTCGTGATCGTGGCGAAGAGCGCGGAGTTGAAGATGCCGAAGCGGACTTCCTTGCCTTCCATGTTGCCGTCGGCAGCGGCGACGCCGAGGTGTTGATGAATGGAATTGCCCGCGCTCTCGGCCCACCAACAGGCGAGCACGCCGGCGAGAAACAAGATCGTCATCGCGCTCCAGACGGCCCAGCCGTGCGCCTGGTTTTTCGTCATGCGCCCGAGGTAATACGTCAGGCCACTGCCAATGCTGAAGATGGAGAGCATCTGCAAAAAGTTGGAGAGCGGCGTGGGATTCTCGAAGGGATGCGCGGCGTTGGCGTTCGCGTAACCGCCGCCGTTCGTGCCGAGCATTTTGATTGCGACCTGTGACGCCATCGGGCCTTGAACGATGACCTGTTCGTCCACAGTCTGTCCTTCCATCACTGGCTTGCCGTCTGCGCCGAGAACTGTTTCGCCTTTGTCGTTCTTCTTTTCGACGGAGATTTTGTATGGCTCGACGAGCTTGGCTTTCGTGTAAGGCTTGAAGTTTTGAATCATGCCTTGCGAGACGAGCACGCCGGCGAACACGACGCAAATCGGGAGCAGCAAATAGTACGTGAGCCGCACCAAGTCCACCCAGAAATTGCCGAGCGTGCGCGCCGAGTGCCGCGCGATGCCGCGCACCAGCGCCGCCGCGAGCGCAATGCCGACGGCGGCGGAGGCGAAGTTGTGAATCGTCAGCGCGACCATCTGTGAGAGATACGACATCGTGGTTTCGCCGACATAACTCTGCCAGTTGGTATTGGTCGTGAAGCTGACGGCGGTGTTGAACGCGAGATGCGGTGTCAGCGCGCCGAGCCCCTGCGGATTGAGCGGCAACAAGTGTTGCAGGCGTAAAATCGCGTAGGTGAACAGGCAACTCACCAAGCTGAACAGCAGCATGGCGACGGTGTATTGTTTCCAATCGTGTTCCTGGTCAGACTTCACGCCCATCAGGCGATAGGTGATCCGTTCGAGCGGACGGAGCAGCGGGTCGAGCCACGTTTTGCCGTTGGCGTCGAGCACGCGCAGGAGGTAAAGGCCCATCGGTTTGGTGATGAGCGCGAGCGCTACGACGTAAAAGGCGAGTTGAATCCAGCCAGAGGTTCGCATGTTGAATCAGGTTAGAATTTCTCCGGCCGCAACATTGCGACCAGCAAATAGCCGAACAGCACGAGGGCAATCAGCCCGACTAGAAGGTTTTCCATATCGCTCCTAAAGTTTGTCGCAGGCGCGAACGTAAAGCTCGCTGGTGAGGAAGAACGCCACGATCACCGCGATGAATATCAAATCGTTCATGCCGCTACTGTGTGGCGCGTTTGATTCCTTGGGTAATCAAAAGCCGGCCTGTGGACATTAAGAAGTTATCAAAATTCGGATGCCGCTTGCGGAGAAGGCTTCAGCGTTTCGCCAGATGTGGAAACGACGAAGCGCACGTGCTTTTCAGCGCGTGCGCCTCGTTTGAAGGATTAATCTCGAAACGGACTAGGTGCGCGCGGCCGGTTTCTTGGACGCAGCGTCCAAGATCGTCGTCAGCACGCTGTTCGGCACCTGCTCGAACGTGAGCGGCTCCATTGAGTAGCTCGCGCGGCCTTTCGAGAGCGAGCGGATCGCCGTGGCGTAGCCGAACATTTCAGCGAGCGGCACTTGCGCGTTCACAATCGTCTGACCCTGCTTCGCTTCGATGTTGATGATCATGCCGCGACGGCGCGTGATGTCGCCGATCAAGTCGCCCTGATATTCGTCGGGCGTGGTCAACTCGACCTTCATGATCGGTTCGAGCAAAATCGGGCCGGCTTTCTTGAAAGCGTCTTTCAACGCGAAGATGCCCGCCATCTTGAACGCGAGTTCGTTTGAGTCCACTTCGTGGAACGAGCCGTCCGTGACCTGCGCCTTGATATCAATGACCTGATAGCCGGCATACACGCCGCCTTTGATCGCTTCTTCGATGCCGTCAATGACGGCGGGAATGTATTCCTTGGGAATGGAACCGCCGACGATCTTGTTCTCGACTTCCACACCCTTGCCTTTTTCGTTCGGCTGAATCGTGATGCAGGCATGGCCGTATTGACCGCGACCACCGGACTGACGGATGAATTTGCCTTCGCCTTCCGCGGCTTTCGTGATGGTTTCGCGATAAGCAATCTGCGGCGCGCCGGCGTTGGCCTCGACCTTGAATTCGCGGAACAAACGGTCGCGAATGATTTCCAAGTGAAGCTCGCCCATGCCCGCGATGATAAGCTGGCCGGTTTCTTCGTTGGTGAAGCAGCGGAAAGTCGGATCTTCTTCCGCGAGACGTTGCAAACCCTCGGACATCTTGTCGCGATCCTGCTTGGTCTTCGGTTCGACGGCCATGCTGATGACCGGCTCGGGGAACGTCGGCGGTTCGAGCGTCACGTCCAGGTCTTCGTCACAGATTGTGTCACCGGTGGTGATGTTGCGCAGACCGACGAGCGCGGCGATGTCGCCCGCGAACACTTCGTTGATGTCCTTGCGTTCGCTGCCTTGAATGACCATGAGGCGGCTGACGCGCTCGCGTTTGCGCGTGCGCGGATTGTAAATGGTGTCGCCCTTCTTGAGGTGGCCGGAATAAACGCGGAAGAACACCAGCTTGCCCGCGTAGGGATCAGTCCAGAGCTTGAACGCGAGCGAGCAAAACTTGTTGGCGTCGTTGGTTTCGACCGTCACGGTGTTGTCCGTGCCGAGTTCGATGCCGGTGGCCGGCGGAATGTCCAGCGGACTGGGCAGATAATCCACCACCGCGTCCACGAGCACTTGCACGCCTTTTTTCTTGAAGGCGGAACCGCACAGCACCGGGACCAATTCAATCTTGCAAGTCAGCCGGCGGATGGCCGCCTTGAGAATCGCAGGTTCAATCGGCTTGTCTTCGAGGACGAGGTTCGCGATCTCGTCGTCTTTGTTCGAGACGGCGTCAATCAACTCCGCGAGACCGGCCTTGGCGCGCTCCTGATGCTCGGCGGGAATGTCCTTGATCTCATACTTCAAGCCTTCATTCGTCACGTCGCCCGGACCCCAGAGGATCGCCTTCTGGTTCACGAGATCAATCACGCCTTCAAACTTATCTTCCGCGCCGATGGGCAGCATGATCGGATACGCATACGCCTTGAGCTTGGTGCGCATGTCGTTCAATGCGTTCTCAAAATTCGCGCCGGTGCGGTCCATCTTGTTGACGAACGCGATGCGGGGAACTTTGTATTTGGTAGCCTGCCGCCAGACGGTTTCGGATTGCGGCTGCACACCCGCGACGCCGCAGAACACGGCGACCGCGCCGTCGAGCACGCGCATCGAACGCTCCACTTCCGCCGTGAAATCCACGTGGCCGGGAGTGTCAATGATGTTGATGCGATGGCCGACAGCTTCAAACGCCTTGTAAAGGCCCGCCTCTTTTTTCTGCGTCCAGAAACAGGTGACAGCGGCGCTGGTGATCGTGATGCCGCGTTCGCGTTCCTGCTCCATCCAGTCGGTCACAGTGTTGCCGTCATCCACGTCGCCGATTTTGTGAATCAGGCCGGTGTAAAAAAGGATGCGCTCGGTGGTCGTCGTTTTGCCGGCGTCAATGTGCGCGGCAATGCCGATGTTGCGGGTGCGTTCGAGCGTGAACTCGCGGTTGGGCGAATTCGGCGATTTGGTTGGTTCAACAACTGCACTCATGTTTCTTAGAATAAAAGCGCCCCGATGACTTTCATCGTCGGGGCGCGGTTAAAGTTTGATTCCTACCAGCGGAAATGGGCGAATGCTTTATTGGCCTGCGCCATCTTGTGGACTTCGTCGCGCTTGCGGATCGCGTTCCCCTGCCCTTGATAGGCTTCCATGATCTCGGCGGCGAGCGCCTGCTTCATCGGCACACCCTTGCGCGCGTCCGCGAACTGCACGAGCCAGCGGAGGGCGAGCGAGGCCTGGCGATCGGAAGTGACTTCGAGCGGCACTTGATAAGTGGCGCCACCGACACGGCGGGCCTTGGTTTCGATGCGCGGCTTGGCGTTGTCCACCGCGCGCTGCAACACCTCGACGGGGTTGCTCGCGGGATTCTTTTCCGAGAGGGACTCGAACGCACCATAGACGATGCGTTGCGCGGTGTTCTTCTTGCCGCCCTTCATGACGGTGTTGACCAGCCGCGTGACCAGCGTGCTGTTGTAACGTCCATCTTTCGAGATGGACCTCTTGGTTGCTTGACGACGTCGTGACATGGAATCTTAAATCGTTGATCGTTGAAATTACTTCGCGGCCGGAGCGGCGGCCTTGGCTTCCTTCGGACGCTTCACGCCGTACTTCGAGCGGCTCACGCGGCGCTTTTCCACGCCGGCGGCGTCGAGCGTGCCGCGCACGATGTGATAACGCACACCCGGCAAATCCTTCACGCGACCTCCGCGCACGAGCACGATGGAGTGTTCCTGGAGGTTGTGGCCCTCGTCGGGAATGTAGGCGATGATTTCGTAGCCGTTCGTCAGGCGAACCTTGGCGACCTTGCGCATCGCGGAGTTCGGCTTTTTGGGCGTACGGGTCATCACCTGGATGCACACGCCGCGGCGAAACGGCGAGTTCTCCAAGGCTGGCGACTTGGACTTGTAGCGAATTTTATTGCGGCCCTTGCGGACCAGTTGGTTGATCGTCGGCATTTGAGCAAAAATTTCAGCCCGGCTCACTTTGCCCCGGACATTCCGGAGCAAAGGAGCACGGATATTAGCAATCAAGTTTCACGTTGCAACTTCTATTTGAACCTGTGGCATCACACGGCCAACGGATTTTCCTCCGTCGGCTCGGCTTCCAGCGGCGCGGGGGCTTCTTCTTCCGGCACGTCAACTAGCGCCTTGATCATCACCTTGCGGTGATGATCGAAGCCGGTGCCGGCGGGAATGATGTGGCCCATGATGACGTTTTCCTTGAAGCCGCGCAGGCCGTCCACACGCGAACGCGTGGCGGCTTCCGTGAGGACACGCGTGGTGTCCTGGAAGCTGGCGGCGCTCAGGAACGATTCGGTTTCGAGCGAGGCCTTGGTGATGCCGAGCAACACGGGCGAAGCATCGGCGGGTTTGCCGCCCATCTTGTCCACGCGCTCGTTTTCGCCTTCGAACTCCAGCTTGTCCACCTGTTCGCCCCAGAGGAATCCGGTGTCGCCGGGTTCGGTGATGCGCACCTTGCGCAACATCTGGCGCACGATGATCTCGATGTGCTTGTCGTTGATCGTCACGCCTTGCAGACGATAAACTTCCTGCACTTCGTTGACCAAATGCTCCTGCAATTCCTGCGGGCCGAGGACTTCGAGAATCTCGTGCGGGTCCATCGGGCCTTCGGTCAACTGCTGGCCTTTCTTCACAAAGTCGCCCTTGAAGACGATGACGTGTTTGCCGATGGGGATGAGGTGTTCCTCTTCCGTCGCGGTCTGCGGGTCCTTGATCACGATGCAGCGCTTGCCGCGCACGCTCGGACCGAAGTCCACGATGCCGTCAATCTTGGAGATTTCCGCGGCGTCTTTCGGACGGCGCGCCTCGAACAACTCGGCCACACGCGGCAGACCGCCGGTGATGTCCTTGGTCTTGGATTGTTTTCGCGGCGTCTTGGCCATGAGTGTGCCGGCCACGATCTTGTCGTCTTCGCTGACGACGATGTGCGCGCCGGACGGAATGGCGTAATTCGCCGCCGGTTCGCCGTGCTCGTCGAGGATGATGATCTGCGGATGCAAATCTTCCTTGTGCTCGATGATGACCATGGCTTCCTGGGCCGTGGTTTCGTCCACTTCCTGTTTCATCGTCACGCCTTCGATGATGTCGTGGAACTTCACCTTGCCCGCCTTCTCCGAGAGAATCGGGACGTTGTAGGGATCCCACTGCACGAAGGTTTCGCCCTTCTTGACCTGGCCGCCGTTGGTCACGGAGATGACCGCGCCGATGACGACGTTGTGGTTTTCCAATTCGCGACCGTCCTCGGCGAGAATCGAGACCGAGCCGTTTTTGTTCAGGACGATGTTGTTGCCGTCCTCAAGGGTCACGACGCGCAGATCGTTGAATTGAATCTTGCCGTCGAACTTAGCCTTGATTTGCGGGACTTTGAATTGCGCCGCCGCCGTGCCACCGATGTGGAACGTGCGCATGGTGAGCTGCGTGCCGGGTTCGCCGATGGATTGCGCCGCGACGATGCCGACCGCTTCGCCGAGCTTGACCTTCAAGCCGGTGGCGAGGTTGCGGCCGTAGCAGTTCGCGCACACGCCGGATTTGCT
>SCTL01000266.1 GCA_004297495.1 Verrucomicrobiota bacterium | reverse complement strand
CGTGCCGTCTGCAATGCGCCACAATTTGAGCGTGCGGTCGAAACTGCCGGAAATCATCAACGTGCCGTCAGGCGAAAATGCCACCGAGGTCACCGTCGAGGCATGGCCCGGCGCGGTCCAGACGCGGTTGGGAGCAGTTTGAGCGAGGGCTTGACCGGCGAACAGGCAGCCGAGCGCGGCAACCAGTATCATTCCCTTCCATCGTGGCAATCGTTCGTTTTTCATTTGTGTTATCCTCCGTTGCTGATCACTAAGCAGTGCCGATGCCAGCGCCCGCGGACCGGGAAGAATCGAAACGAAATCACTTTTTTGAAACGAAATTGGCCGGGACGAGAGTTTCCCCCGGGGGTCCGCTGTCAAAAAGCAGGATGCTCCTGAACGAATTCAGGAACAACGAATGGTTTTGGGACATAGTTCACCGGGAAATCCGTGAACGAAGTGCAACCCGGGGCGCGGACGGATGCAAAACTCACTCGCTTGAGTCCAACGCAATTTTGCCAGTCGTCGGGATCGAGATGACGGCCCCGCGCTTAGCGACCAGATTTTTAGATGGAAAACTTCAGGGGCGCTTTTCCGGCGACACTTACTTGGTTACCAAGAATGTTGCGCTGCTGACCGGGGAGGCCGAGTAGCCGGATTTCGTGGCCGTGCTGCTGATGGCGTAAACTCCGGTTCCCTGTTTGGTGGAGTTAATCGTGTAGTAAAAAACCGCCACGCCGTTCGCTCCGCTGGTGGCGGTCATGGTGGTCTTGATTCCCTTGGAGGAAGTAACCGTGGTCGTCACGGTTGCTCCCGCGATGGAATTGATCCCGTCGCTGACGCTCGCCAGAATGGTTGCGCGTTCGCGATTCGCGTAACTCGGTTTATCGGTTGAAACGAGGTTGCTGAGCGTGCTCGCCAAAGATTGAACCGTGACAGTAATCGTAGTTGTGGAAGTCAGCCCGCCCGCATCGGTCACGGAAGCCGTGATCGTGTGCGTGCCACTGGTTAGCAGCGCGCTGAGACTTGCTCCCGTTCCCAAATTCCCATTGATGCTCGAAGACCAGTGGATGTTTCCGGACAGGTTTCCGTCCTCGAGATCGCTTGCCGCGCCGGAGAAACCGATGAGCGCACCAGTAAGGTAACTCGCTCCGTTTGCCGGGCTGGTGATGCTCACGGTCGGCGCATTATTCGGCGGACTTCCGCCGCCGCTTCCCAACGGATTGCTCGCCAGTACGACTTGATAATCCGAGCGCCCGTACACGAACTTCGCCGAGTCGGGCGAAAATCTTGCCGCATTGATCAACGAGATTTCGCTGTAAGCTTGCAGCAAGGTTCCATCGCTCGCCCGGAACATTTTCAAAGTGCTGCTCCAGTCGGCCGTGAGCAACGTGTTCCCGTCCGGCGAATACGTCACCCAGTTCACCGCATCCGCGAACCCCGTCAACGTCTGCACCAGCGTTCCGTCCGAAACCCGCCAACGTTTCACGGTAAAGTCCATGGCCGCCGACGCCAGCGTGCCGCCGTCCGGTGAAAAGGCGACCGACAAGACCCAATCCCCGTGTGCGCTCACATGATAAAGCATCAATCCATCCGAGACGCGCCACATCGTGACGCTGCGATCAACTCCACCGGAAGCCACGCGCGAACCGTCGGGCGAAAACGCCACCGACATCACCCAGTTCGCATTGCCCGCCAGCGTGCGGATCAAAACCCCGTCCGAAACTCGCCACAGGTTCACCCGCGAATCCTGGCTGCCCGAGGCAATCATCGAACCATCCGGCGAGAACGCCACGGAGCGCACCACGTCTGTGTGGCCAGTCATCGTCCGCAGCAAAGTCCCATCGGAAACCCGCCAGAGTTTTACGGTCCAATCCGAACTGCCGGAAACAATCGTGCTGCCATCCGGCGAGAACGCCACGGCGCGCACCTCCGCCGTGTGACCGCTGAAAGTCCGCAACAACAACCCGTCCGCGACGCGCCACAACTTGAGCGTGCGATCAAAACTTGCCGATACCACCATCGTGCCATCCGGCGAATAGGCCACGGCCGCCACGGAAGACGCATGGCCAGTGCCCACCCACAAGCGGTTCGGTGCCGTTTGCGCGCGCGCATTGATCGGGGTGAGTAGTTGTGCGCCGGCAACAATGGCCGGCAACCAGCAAGCAATTCGTTTCATTAAAAGGTGATTCATGTTCTCAAATCGGAGGTAAGACAGGAGAGAAGCGAATCACGACAAAAGGCTTGCGTCCGTTTGCGTGTTTCAAAATCCGGACGGTGAAATCCGGCGCGGGTATCGGAGTGAGGAACCGACTCTCTAACCGCGTTTATACTTTCTATCTCGTTCAATTCCGCTGCATGTGTCTGGGTCAAGGATGCAGCCCAACCGTGTTTGAATTTTTCTGCAAGTGCTGTTGGCGCTCACCCGAGCGTCGGGCCGGTGATTTCGGAGAAGAAACAACGACTCAATCCGTTCCAACCATTGCGAAACATCAAACCCGCGGCGCAAACACTAATTTACGCCTCTGCCAATCCCATCGGGGGATAGACTGCCGGGCTAAAACAGTGGAGAGCCTAACACGGTTTCCGACCATGTAAACTGCTCTTTTGGGTAGGGGCTTGATTTTTGTGACATTTAACGTACGGATTCTCGCGTCGCTTCGACTGCCGAAGCGGGGCGCAGAACAACAACTGCTTAAATTGCAAATCGTCAACCGTAATCCAGATGCCTCACAGTCCGTCCATAATCAGACTCCGCCGGCGCTCAGCCGCGATTCAACGCGCTCAAAACCGCCCGCACCGACGCCAGTTCAATGTTCGTATCCACGCCCGCGCCCCAGCGCGATTTGCCATCGGCCCGCTTGATCTGGATGTAGGAGATGGCGCTCGCCTCCTCGCCGGAACTCAACGCGTGCTCGCTGTAATTCGCGATTTCAAATCTCGGCTCGCCAATCGTGCTGAACCCATGCACCAACGCCGCCAGCGGGCCGTTGCCTTCGCCACTGAACTCTACCGGCTTGCCATCTCGCAACAATCGCGCGCGACACTTCACGACGCCGTTGCGGCTCTCAGTTTCAAACCCTTCAAGCTGCCACGGAAAATCCCGTTCGACATACTCACGCCAGAACATCGCTTTGAGTTCCGCGCCGCTGACTTCGCGACCGAGACGATCCACTTCGTCGTTTGCAATCGGCCCGAACTCGCGTTGCATTTCCTTCGGCAATTCGATGCCAAATTCGCTCTCCAGCAAATACGCCACGCCGCCTTTGCCACTCTGCGAGTTCACGCGGATGACTTCGCGGTATTCGCGACCGATGTCCGTCGGGTCAATCGTGAGATACGGCACGTCCCAATGCTCGCGCCCTCCCCTGCTCCACTCGGCCAATCCTTTCTTGATCGCGTCCTGATGCGAACCGCTGAACGCCGTGAACACCAACTCGCCGCCATACGGATGACGCGCCGGCACGGTCATGCCGGTGCAACGTTCATAGACTTCCCGCACCAAATTCAGATCGGTGAAATCCAACTTCGGATCAATGCCGTGCATGTAGAGATTCAACGCCACCGTCACGATGTCGAGATTCCCCGTGCGCTCGCCGTTGCCGAACAACGTTCCCTCCACGCGGTCCGCCCCCGCGAGCAACCCCAGTTCCGTCGCAGCAACACCAGTGCAACGGTCGTTGTGCGTGTGCAGACTCACGATGAGCGAGTCGCGATTCTTGATGTTCCGGCAAATCCATTCGATCTGGTCGGCATAAACATTCGGCATCGCCACTTCGACCGTGTCCGGCAGGTTCAAAATCATCTTCCGCTCTGGCGTCGGCTGCCAGACATCCATCACCGCCTCGGAAACCTCCTTCGCGTATTCCACTTCAGTCGCCGAAAAACTTTCCGGCGAATACTGGAGCATCACTTCCGTGCCCGCGAGCCGCGGCAAACGTTCCTTGATCAACTTCGCGCCGTTGACGGCGATGACTTTGATCTCGTCCTTCGACTTGCCGAACACCACGCGCCGTTGCGCCGGCGAGGTCGAGTTGTACATGTGAATGATCGCCCGCTTCGCGCCGACGAGTGACTCGAAGGTGCGCTCGATCAAATCCTCACGCGCCTGCACGAGCACCTGCAACCACACGTCGTCCGGCGCACGCTTCTCCTCGATGAGCCGGCGATTGAACGTGAACTCCGTGTTCGACGCCGACGGAAAGCCCACTTCGATTTCCTTGAACCCGCACTTCACCAGCGCGTGAAACAATTCGAGCTTCTGCGACACGTTCATCGGCACGGCGAGCGCCTGGTTGCCATCACGCAAATCCACGCTGCACCAGCGCGGCGCGTGCGTGAGCGTGCGACCCGGCCACTGGCGGTTCGGCAATTCCACCGGCGGGAACGGACGATATTTCTTCGACGGTTGTTTCAACATAAGCTCAACGAGTTGCGGAATTAAACCACGGATGAACACGGATGGACACGGATAAAATCTGCGGAGCGCGAACTTCAGTCCGCTTCGACGTGGAATTGTTTGCGGCGACCGGAAGTTCAAGCGCGCTAAAGCCCGCTCGCCTTTTCCATCCGTGTTTATCTGTGTTCATCCGTGGTCAAAAAAACAAAAACCCCACCGCCATCCGGCAGTGGGGTTTGATAAATCTCTCGTGAGCGAATCAGAACCCGACTGCCGCGCTGCGCAGCAGCAGCGCGTTGGTAAGCAGCAGATTCAAGTTCACGCGCGCAAGCTAACAATCCCGGGTTCGGTGTCAATTTGAATTTCCGTTTCCGCTTGTCGCCGTCGAACCGCCGCGCACAATGCGCGCGCATGGCACTCACACGCAAAATCACCGGCGGCCTTCTCGCGGTCGTCGGCTTCATGCTCTCGCCGCTCTCGTGGTGGAACGACGCGTTCGTGAACCTGCCGCTGGCACTGGCCTTCGCGTGGCTGGCGAGTTCGGTCTGTGCGAAGTCGTGGAAGGAAGCCGTGTTCGACGTGGCCGTCGTTGTCGGCTACTGGCTCACGAATGTGCTCGGCTTCATTCTCCTGCACAGAGGCGCGCGCCAGATGCTCGCCAAACCCGATGCGCCCGCACTGAAGAATCCTCTCAAGAAAGACCTGCTCGTCTCGCTCGGCTACACCGCGTTGATCGTGGTGCTCATCAAACTCGGCGTGCTCAAGCCGATTGAAGGATATTTCCGCTGAGCGTATCAACCGATGAACGCCGCGTGGACGGCTTTCATCGCCTGCTCGCCTTTCGCCAGATCAATCACCACGGAGATTTTGATTTCGCTCGTGGAGATCATGTCAATGTTCACACCCTCTTTCGCCAGCACCTCGAACATTTTTCCGGCGACGCCGGTATGTGATTTCATGCCCACTCCGACAATCGAGAGCTTGGCGATGCCTTCGTTGGCGATCACTTCCTTGTAGGCGATCTCGCCTTTCAATCCTTCGATCACTTTGCGCGCCTTGAGCAAATCCGGTTTGTCCACGGTAAAGGAAAGATCGGTCGCGGGCGTGCCGCTGCCGTGGCTGATGTTCTGCACGATCATGTCCACGTTCACCGTCGCATCGCCGATGGCCTTGAAGATGCGCGCGGCCACGCCGGGCTTGTCGGGCACGGCCACGAGCGTGAGCTTGGCCTGATTTTTATCGAGCGAGACGCCGCGCACGACGACGCCTTCCATGCTTTTGGTTTCTTCTTTCACAATCGTTCCGGGGTTGTCATTCAAACTGGAGCGGACTTCAAACACCACGCCAAACTTCTTGGCGAATTCAACCGAGCGACTCTGCATCACCTTCGCGCCGAGGCTGGCGAGTTCGAGCATTTCGTCGTAGGAAATTTCCTGAAGCTTCTTCGCGCCGGGCACGATGCGCGGGTCGGCGGTGTAAACTCCGTCCACGTCCGTGTAAATCTGGCAAAGGTTGGCCTTGAGCGCGGCAGCGAGCGCGATGGCGGTCAAATCTGAACCGCCGCGACCGAGCGTGGTAATCTGGCCATCTTTGGTTTCACCTTGGAAGCCGGCGACGATGACGACATTGCCCGCATTGAGCGCATCGTGAACCTGCTTGGGCGTGATGTTGTGAATCTTCGCCTTCGTGTGAACGCCATCCGTGACGATGCCGGCCTGCGCACCGGTCATGGAAACTGCGGGAACATCCAGCGCGTGCAGCGCGATGGCGGTGAGCGCGATGGTCTGCTGTTCTCCAGTGGCAAGGAGCATGTCCATCTCGCGTTCGCTGGGCAGCGGGACGATGTCTTTCGCCAGTTTAATCAAGCCGTCGGTCACGCCGCTCATCGCGGAGACGACGACGACGACTTGGTCGCCACGCTTGCGGTATTCGGCGACGCGGCGCGCGACGTTTTTAATGCGGTCGGTGTTGCCGACCGACGTGCCGCCGTATTTCTGAACGATCAATGCCATAAAAACCGTGGGGAACTATGCGCCCTGTCGAAGTTCTGCAATGCCCCAAAGGGACGGGGAGATTAGCAAACGCCCTCGGTTTGAAAAGTGCGGAGTTTGGCGGAGTCGCCCGAATGATCTCGGATTCAGAAAACGGTTCGCGCCGGACTGAAATCCGGCGCGTCGACCGTTGGGAAATTATTCTGGCGTTCGAAGAGTCTCAACGCCAGTGCCCGTGCACTCTCACGTAGCCTCGCGGCCCGCGCGACCAGTAGCCGCCCACCCAAACCACTCCCGGCCTCGGCGGAGCGGCCCAACGTCCACCGACCCAGACCCAGCGGTTGCGCCATTCCCATTCGCCGCCGATCCAGACGTAGCCCGGGCCAGGCGCGACGACGATGGTTTCAGCGGGCGGAGGCGGAGGCGCTGAATCAACGTACACCACTTCCGATGAACCCGGTGCGGCGCTGCTCGTGCCCGACGTGTTGATCATGAACTCGATCACTTTCTGGCTCACACCGGCGTCGTGCAGTTCGATGATGTCGCCGGAACTCAGGTGGTAGCTCGTGTGCGTGTTGCGAATCTGGCTGATGATCACGTCATCGCTCAAACCGGCGCGCGACAGCGCTTTTACATCCGCCAGCCCGAGCGGCTGGCCTTGATCAATGCGCTGATAAGTTTGCGGCGCTTGCTCGCGCAGGCGTGCGCGGTGTTCCGCATCCATGGATTGCCCGATCAGACCGCCGGTCACGGCGCCAATTGCGCCGCCGATCAATGCGCCTTCGACTCCGTGATGCCCACCGGCAATCAGCGCGCCCGAAGCCGCGCCGATGGCGCCACCCGTCAACGCACCCGTGGCGGTCCGGTCAGGATAACCTTCCGGCGTTTCGCAGCCGGTGAACGCGATCACGGTCACCGCTGCCGTAGTCAAGATCATCAATTTTTTCATACTCAGTTCCTTCGGGCCATGAGACGAGTCGCCCGGCCCGTCATATTCAAGATAATCCACCGCGCGCGACGCAACAAGGGCTTGAGCCAAATCTGGGCAGTGTCCGTTGCGGAGACAGTTTTGCCAGATGAAGATTGAAATCTGAAGCAAACAAACCGACCGACGGAGCGGGTTGCCGCTCAAACTGTGTTCTCCCGGGCGCGTCGCCGCGGTTGCCAGCCCGGCATCTGGAGTGCTTGCAAATCCGAGGAGTGCACACGCGCTTATGAGTTCTTCACGAATGAGTCTGCCAAGATGGGTATTTCCCTTCGTGCTCGGCAACACGCTTACGGCTTTGTTGCTGGCATTGTCGGTACAGTTCCTTGCGCCCCGTTTGCGCCCGGTAGCCGGCGACCAGCCGACGCAGGCCCGCACTTTTCGGACAGGCAAAACGCCGCCCTGGGGTGAACTCGAGGCGGTGGAATTTCCGCTCGCCGACGCCAGTCAGTTGGACCTCGCGAATGATCAACACATGCTGCCACCCCGTTGGTTTTTCGGCGGGGCCACCAAGTTGCAACTGATCCGGTTTCTGATGACGTGCGACCTAAGTTCCCGGGAGCGAAGATACCTGTTGGATCGCACCAACTGGAAAGTCACATCCGGCGGCATTGAGATCTCGCCTCCTGAATCCATCGTTTACGCCTTGAGCAGCTACAGTCGGGAGAAAATTTATTCCGTCCTCGCCAGCAATCCCAAAAACATTCCGCAAACCAAACCGCTGCGCCTGCCGATTTGGGGCATGGAGGAACACTTGATCGAGCGCGGGTTCACTCCGATCGAAGTCGCGCGGCTTCGGCAACTCTCCTACACCAACGCCAATCGTCTTTGTCTCGCGGACCTGGGCATCACCAAAAAAGTCCTGGGCGATCCGGCGTTCGACGATCTGCTCGAATATTTCTACGCGACCCCGGCCTATCAGTTGCGCCTGCACATTTCCAAGGACTCCGACGCTGACGAGCTGGCCGCGTACTGGGGCAAGGGCGGCCGCG
>SCTL01000265.1 GCA_004297495.1 Verrucomicrobiota bacterium | reverse complement strand
ATCCGCCGTGAACTTGCCGTCGGGAGTTCCGCCCGGCCCGCCGGTGCGTTCGGCTTTTTTCAATTGCCAGCTTGAACGCATTGGCTTCAGCGGGCTCGCCGCGTTCGTCGCCATGCTGTGCGCGCGACTCGTGTAAATCGGGAAGCCATCCGCCGCCCAGCCGACGAGCAACATTTTCTTTCCGTCGCCGCCGAGCTTCGTCATCAAGCCGGTCGGCAGGCCGTGATAATGATACGCGCCGGTCGGCTGTACGTGCGCGTTGTTTTGATCGAGGCCGAGATCAATGAAGCCGGACGTCGCCTCCATCACCCACTCGCGCTGGTTGTTCCAAAACTCCGCCGTGCCTGGCTCGAACGGCACGCCGTTGAGCGCCACGCCAAACCATGCGCCGTTGTCCGGCGTGCGCGTGGCGGAGATTCTCGGACTCGTGGGCAAATGGAAATTGTAGCTCTGCGCAGAAATACGATTTGGATTTCCACGCCCGGGGAATTGGCCCGTCGCGTGATCCGGCAAACCGTTCGCCACGACAAGCCGCGCGCCGCCCGAGACGGTGATCGTGACTTTGTTCGTGCCGAGCGTCGTGGTGGCGGAGTTAGGCCGGTTGTCGAGCGGTTGAGCGAGACAACTCAACGGTGCGGCCAGCGCGAGCAAAAGTCGAAGCGAGTGCGATTTGATCTTCATGAAGTCAGTTTATGGAAACCGACCTTAACCGAAGATGAAGCCGCCGGAAATGTTTAAGGCAGGTGTGGATCGAAATCCAAACCTGCCTGTTTACACTAATCGGCCTCGGCCTCAGTTGCTCTGCGAACCCTGGCGCGGGCCGCGTTGCCCGCCCGGTCCGCCTTCGGGCGGTGCGGGACGCAACTCATCCTGCGTCAACTTGCCGTCGCCATTCTTGTCGAGCTTCTTGAGCGCGGCGCTGGCGTTGGCGATTTCATTCGCGTCAATCACGCCGTCGCTGTTTGCATCGAGCGCGGCGATGATCGGCGGCACGGGTCGGCGACCGCCGCCGCCCGGACCGCCTTGTCCGTCCTGCGGCGGCGGGCCGTCTTGCGCGATGAGCCAGGTGGAAGCGCCGGCGGCGACTGCGGCCAACGCGATGAGGGTCTTCATTGTGTTTTTCATATTTGTCCTTTCGTTGTTTGATCTTTGTTTCAGATCTTGCGACCACTTTAGGCGAAGGACGATTAAGAGAACGTGAAGCGCGAAGAAAAGTAAGAGACGACGTCAGGAGTCCCTAGAAGCCATCTCATAAATGGCGAATGGAGCGCGGCGTTCACGCCGCTTCCGATGCGATTGCCAAATGCAGGCCGGAAATCAACGGGTGCGTCGACGTTGAAGCGGGCTAAAGCCCGCGCTCCGATATTTATGAGATGGCTTCTAATTTTTGCCCCGAAAAAAGTGAGCCTCCTCACGTCATCTCCTGCGAATGTGAAATTATTTCACCACGCTGTAGAACGCGCGGCCTGCCGGCGGAGAAACATCCTTGAGCGTGACGCTTGAACCATTCGTCGTCGCGACCGCGGTCGTGACTTGCGACCAGAATGCCGTAGTCACGTCATCGCAACGCCACAACGTGTAACTCGCGGCTTGTGTGAGCGTGCAGGAGAACTGGTTGTTCGTCCACGCCGACGAGGCGATGAACGCGCCCGTGTTCGTCGAGTAGCCGTAGAGCCGGAACTTGAGGCTGTTGTAGTAATTGCTTTGTTCGGTGGTCAGTGTGCCGGCAAGCAGGTTCGTGCTCTCGTAGGGATCATTCTGCAGATCGTAGAATTCATTCACGCCCGTGCTGAAAGCGATGAGTTTGTAGCGCGAGTCAAAGATCGCGCGCCCGGCATTGGCGGCGGTAGGACCGCTCGTGCCGAACTGTTCGGTGTAGCCGTAGCGGGCCAGCGCGTTCGTGCCGGTGAGTGCGGGCACGAGACTCTGGCCGTCAATCTTGTTGGTCGCGGGCACGGCGGCGGCGACGGATGTGCCGGCCAGTTCCAGAATCGTCGGGAAAATGTCCACCATGTTCGCGGGCGTGGCGTTGGTGCGGTTGGGCGACGCGACGAGCGGGCTGGAAATGATGAGGGGCACATGCGTGCCGCCTTCGTAGAGCGTGTTTTTGGAACGCGACGCGGGATACGGCGGCTGAATGACGCTGTTAATCGAGCCGTTGTCGCCGAGGAAAATGATGTGCGTGTTGGCGCGGTCAACGACCGAAAGCAGGCGGCCAATCTCGGTGTCCATCGCCTCGATCATCGCGTTGAACTGCCGCACTGAATTCGTGAGTGTGCTGAGCGGATAACTCGGGCAAAGATTTTGCGGCGGGAAGTGCAGCGGCGTGTGCGGCGCGTTGAACGCGATCCACGCGAACCACGCGTTCGTGCCGCGCGCGGAAATCCAGTTCGTCGCGTCGTTGACGAGGTCGGTGGTGGCGTAGTTGGTGTTGCCCGCCGTGGTGGTGCCGTTGATCGTTTTGCTCCAGTTGGTGTAGTTCGCGATGGCACCGGCGAGCGAGCCGGCGAAATTGGTCCAGCCGCCGACGTTGCGCGGCGAGTTGGCGTTGAGGTTCAGATGCCACTTGCCGAACTGCGCGAAGGCGTAGGCCGGCGCGGCGTTGGTGAAGGACCGGGGCAAAGTCCACACGCTCGCCGTTAGGGACGGGCCGTTGTCAATCACGTCGCCGATGCCGGTGCGAAAACCATACTGCCCGGTGAGCAGGCACGAGCGTGTGGGCGAACAAACCGGATACGAGACGGCGCGGCTGAACACGACGCCACTGCTGACGAGCGACACGATGTTCGGCGTGGGCGGCAACGACGCGCCGTTGTTCGTCGAGTTGTACAGCGAACTGCTGTCCGCGCCGTAATCGTCAGCGATGATGAGCAGAATATTCTTCGGCGAGGCTTGTGCGGAAAAGTTGAAGCTCGAAATTCCAAGCGCCAGCATCGAGAGCAGCGCCAAGCTCCAAACTCCGATGCGACGCGGGAGGACTGGAGCTTGGGGTTTCATTGTGTTGTCGGTAAAGACGGATGGCGGCCGGAAAATGTTTCACACATTCCGACCGCCATGACAACAACCGTTCACTTCAATCCCCGTCCGGCGGACCAAACGGCGGCGGGCCATCGGGACCATCGCCACCCTCGGGCGGCGGGAACGGCGGGCGCAATTCCTCGCGTGTGAGCTGGCCATCGCCATTCTTGTCGAGTTGCAGCAAAGCCTTGCTGGCATTGGCGATTTCGCCCGCGTCAATCACGCCGTCGTGATTCGCGTCGAGCACGACCAGGACGGGCGGCGGGGGCGGACGATGTCCTTCCATGCCCGGCCCGGGCGGGCCATCGGGCGGCGGCGGGCGATGTCCGCCGCGCGGTTGAGTTCCGGCGTCCTGCGCCGTCAGCATCCACGCCGAAGCGCCGAGCGCCAGCAGTGTGATGAGGAATTTGGTGGTGGTGTTCATTTCTCGTTTTGTCCTGGTTCGTGTGTCTTGAAATTCAGTTGCTCGCGGACGTGGCGTGCAACACGCCGGCGGCCTCGATCGTGCGAAAGAGTTCGGCGGCGGGAAAGGGCTTCGGCAGAAAACCGCAAAAGCCGCACTGACGAGCCCCGGCTTCGTTGGCAATGCCGCTGCCCGAGGCGAGCACGATTTTCAAGCGCGGCGCGACTTCATGCAGACGGCGACAGAGTTCGATGCCGTTCATGCCCGGCATGTCGAAATCGGTGATGACGAAC
>SCTL01000264.1 GCA_004297495.1 Verrucomicrobiota bacterium | reverse complement strand
GGCAACCGGTTTTTCCTGTTGAACTTCGAGTAGCGGAAAGTTTGTTGTGAAAAACTTCTGGAGTTCAATCGCCGCGACTAACACGTCGCGGGTTTGCCTCGCGTTGCTCGCCGGCCTGGTGACGGCGCGCGCGCAGACTAATTTCTACACGATCACTTCGACCGGTTCGGTTTCCAATCGCGTCAACATCGTGTTCCTCGCCGAGGGTTATCGCACGAATGATTACGCGCAGTTCCTGACCGACGTGACGAACGCGGCGAATATTCTCCTCACGAATCAGCCGTACGCGGAGTACCGCTCGAACTTCAACGTGTTCGCGATCGCCGTGCCCTCGACCAATTCCGGTTCCGACCACCCTTGTTGCGGCGTAACCAACAGCACGTTTTTCAGCAGCACCTTCGATTACGGCAGCGATTACTACCTCTCCTTTCCCACCAATCAACTCGGTCAGGGCCGGGTGGACAGTTTGCTGAACACATTCATTCCACAGTCCGATCTGGCGATTCTTTTGGTCAACGACAACCTTCAGGGCGGTTCGGATGGAGGCGGCCGGACGGCGATTGTCTCACGCGGTGCGTTGTTTGTTGTCTCTTCCTACAACGTGATCCTCACACACGAAACCGGCCACGTGCTCGGCGGCCTGGGGGACGAATACACCGACGCCTATCCCGGCTTTCCCGACATCGAGGAACCGAACACCACGCGCGAGACGAATCGCGCTTCGATCAAGTGGAACGCGTGGATTTCCACCAACACGCCCGTGCCGACTCCGGGAACGGCTCCGTATTCAGGAGTGGTCGGCCTGTTCGAAGGCGCGCATTACCACACGACGGGTTGGTATCGCCCCAAGTTGAATTGCATGATGAAAAGCTTGGGCGTCGGCTTCTGCGAGGTTTGCACCGAAGCGCTCGTGCTCGCCTATTATCGTCAGGCCCGACCCGTGGATGCGTTTGCTCCGTCACCGACGAATCAAACTTTTACCACGACTCAAGCCGTCAACTTTTCTCTGACGTTGCTCCAACCCGTCACTCACAGCTTGAGCGTTCAGTGGTACACCAACGGCGTCCCCCTGCCCTCGCAAACCAACGCCGCGTTCACACTTTTACCCGCCAGCCTCGGCAACGGCTCGCACACGGTGAGCGCCCGCGTGGTTGATCCCACCTCGCTCGTCCGCACTGATCCGACCAATCTGCTCAGCCAGACCAACACGTGGAGCATCACCGTCAGCGTGCCGCAATTGACACTAAGTTCCCCGCGTTGGCTGGGGACGAATGGATTTACTTTCCACGTCAGCGGTGTCGCACCCGCCGGGTTCTCCGTTCATGCGTCCTCGAATTTTGTCTCGTGGACTTCGCTGGCGACCAACTCGCTTGTGGCCGGCCAGTTTGACTTCACCAACAAGTCCGCCACCAATTTCTCGCTGCGCTTCTATCGCGCCAGCACGCCACCCGCGCCCTGAGGCGGAC
>SCTL01000263.1 GCA_004297495.1 Verrucomicrobiota bacterium | reverse complement strand
CGTCAATGCCACAACGCGCCGCGGACCGCTTCAGAAAAAAATCGGCAGCGGTCTCGCGCCCGCCGACTTCGAGAAACTTTTCGCCGAAGGCAAAGCCGGCCACGCCGGGTTGAAAGATTCAGCCGCGCTCATCGCACATTGTCTCGGCTGGAGAATTTCCGAACTCACGGAGACTTGTAACGCCGTCGTGGCCGATTACGACATCAAAACGCCGCACGTGGACGTCAAGAAGGGCCAGTGCTGTGGTCTCCATCAGTACGGCGAAGCCAAGGTGAACGGCAAAGTTGTCGTGACGCTCGACTTGAAAATGTATCTCGACGCACCGAATCCACACGACGCCTGCCAGATCGAAGGCGAACCTGCCCTCAGCCTCAAACTCGATGGCGGCGTGGCGGGTGATGCCGCCACCGTCGCCTCACTCGTCAACGCCGCCCCGCGCATCTTGAAAGCGCCGCCGGGACTTCTGCTGATGACCGATATTGGCGTGCCAAGTTTCGCGTAGAGCGCGACGATCCCGCGTTTGGCAGGAGGGGCTTCCGTCGAAACTCGCAACAGTAGAAGAAAAACCGGGGCAATCAGCGAGAGGTGGCCGCGAGACCCGGGAAATTTCGACGAGTTCAAGGGAGGTTTGTTGTCAGGCATGGCGGCGATTTGAACTCTTGGCGTTCGCACAACCAAAATGTTTTCCATATTGAGCAGACGGATGCCAACTTCGACAAATCGGTGCCCACTTCTCACATAGATGATGACGTGGTTGAAATAACATCCTGCGGCTTCAGTTTGAGAGACGGCATGAAGGGCGAGGATGATGTTGGCTGTGACAGACTCGAGTTTGGTTGCTTGGGGCAACGCCAACGCGGCAGAGCGCTCCTCTTTCGTTCCGCGCGCTTCAGTTCGGCAAACGTATCGGCTTCAGTTACGTCTTGAATGTTGGACGAGCGTGTTTGCCGTCTACCAAACCCAGATCAACCACAAAGCTAACTTGACCGCTCCTATGCGTCCGGCTATACAGATTGGGCCATGAACGATTGCGTTTCGGTTTGGCTGGTTTCTTCTTTATTCGAACCTCCAAACAGAAGTCACGCAAGCGTCATGCAACCAAATAGCGGCGACTGAAGTTTAATTGCAGTCCGCTATTTGATAGTTAGATAGCCAATGTAGCTCAGTGGTAGAGCAACGGTTTCGTAAACCGTAGGTCGTCGGTTCAATCCCGACCATTGGCTCCACTTTTAACAGCGATTGCTGCAAGGAGTTACGAGCCAGCTGGTCCAAAATGGACACCAATTTCGGTGCTCCATCAGAATCCCGGGTTGCGCGAGCTAAGACTCCGTGTACCCGGTAACACTTCGGGACGGGCTTCATATATCGTCACGTTTCGTGGAACTCAGATCCCGTATTCTGCCAGCTATCACTTACAATTTCCGGGTCGATTCGGCATGCTTGGCGGTTGACAATTGAAAGGCCACCGCCTCTTGTGAATTGCGGACGTAGAGCTTGTCGCCGACGATCACCGG
>SCTL01000262.1 GCA_004297495.1 Verrucomicrobiota bacterium | reverse complement strand
AGCGCATCATCGGCGGCGATGTGAGTTTGGAAAAATGATTCTCCTCTTCGACATCGGCAACACGAACACGCACGTCGGTCTGGCCAACGCCCGGCGAATTGTGCGGCACACTGACATCCCGACAAACGGCTGGCGCCACGGTGCGGCCAGACACGCGCTCACCCGTTTTGTCGGTAGCACACGAGTTGAAGGTGCGGTGATTTGCAGCGTCGTGCCACACGTCACACCACTCGTTAAAAAAGCTACACGGTCACTCTGGAAATTGACCGCCCTCGAACTCACGCCGAAAACTTTACGCGGCGTGGGCATTGATTATCCCAGGCCGCAAACGATTGGCCCGGACCGTCTGGCGAACGCGGTCGCGGCGCGGGCACGGTTCGGCGCGCCGGTGGTGGTCGTGGATTTTGGAACCGCGGTGACGTTCGATGTGGTGAACGCGCGCGGCGATTACGTCGGCGGCGTCATCGCGCCCGGGTTGGCGGCGATGACGGATTATTTGCACGAGAAAACTGCGTTGCTCCCGCGCATCCGAATTCGTGAAGTTAAATCCGCCATCGGCAAATCCACCGAACACGCGATGCTCGTCGGTGCGGTCACGGGTTATCGTGGGCTGGTGCGGGAACTCATCGGCGAACTAAGGCGCGAACTGAAGGCGCGCCGTCTGCCGGTCGTGGCCACGGGCGGTTACGCAAAGTTGATCGCAGCCAATCTGCCGGAAATTGAAGCGGTCGAACCATTGTTAACGCTGGAAGGATTGCGGTTGACCTGGCTGGCGCAGGTCTAGGCGCGCGGGCGTCCCGCCCGCAGCAGCCCGGCAGCGGAAACGGGCCTGGAAAGTTCCCACCTTTGCGCGCCGTCGGGAGTGCTGCGGCCCGGAGGGCCGCGCGCCGGGCCGCGCTTGAAGATTGAAACTCGGGCGGGCTTCACCTAGCCTGCCGCCGTTAACAAACACGACATCGCCCGGCGGGAAATCTCCGCCATGGAACGGAAACCTATGAAAAGTTTGAAGCGAAATTTGTTCTTCACTGCGTTGGCCGCTGTGGCGCTGGCGCTGGCGGGTTGCAAACCGTCCTCCGAAAGCAAGACTGGTGCAGCCGACACCATCAAGGTCGGCGAATTCGCCTCGCTCACCGGCAAGGAAGCCGCGTTCGGCCAGTCGTCACACAAGGGCACGCTGCTCGCCGTCGAGGAGATCAACGCTGCCGGTGGCGTGCTGGGCAAGAAGATTGAGTTCATCTACGAAGACAACCGCAGCACGCCCGGCGAATCCGCGACGGTTGTGAAAAAACTCATCACGCGCGATCACGTCGTCGCCGTGCTCGGCGAAGTCGCCTCGGGCCGCTCGCTCGAAGCCGCGCCGATCTGCCAGGCCAACAAGATTCCACAAATCTCGCCGTCCTCAACGAACCCGAAGGTGACGGAGACGGGCGATTACATCTTCCGCGTCTGTTTCATTGATCCGTTCCAGGGCACGGTGATGGCGAAATTTGCCAAGTCGCGTCTGAACGCCAAGAACGTGGCGGTGCTCAGCGACGTCGCCGCGCCTTACAGCCTTGGGCTCGCGCAATATTTCAAGGAGACTTTCCTCGCCGACGGCGGCACGGTCGTGTCTGAACAAAAATTCAGCAGCGGCGACAAGGATTTCAAAGCCCAGCTCACCGCCATCAAAGCCGCCAATCCCGACGCGATCTTTGTCCCGTGCTACTACACCGAGGCCGGCCTGATTGTGCGTCAGGCGCGCCAACTCGGCATCACCGTGCCGCTGTTCGGCGGCGACGGCTGGGAAGCGCCGGAGCTGATTCAGATTGGCGGCGAGGCGTTGGAGGGTTGCTATTATTCCACTCATTACTCGCCCGAAGACAAGTCGCCGGCGGTGCAGGAATTTGTCAGCAAGTTCAAGGCGAAGAACAACGGTGAAATCCCGGACGCGATGGCCGCGCTGGGCTACGATTCCGCGATGGTCCTCGCCGACGCCATCAAACGCGCCGGCACGACCGACAGCGTCAAGCTCCGCGACGCCATCGCCGCCACGAAAGATTACGCCGGTGTGACCGGCAAGACTTCGCTCGACGCCAACCGCAACGCCACCAAACCGGCGGTGATCCTCGCGATCAAGGATGGCAAGTTCAAATACGTCGAGACCATTTCGCCGTGAGCGGAGCAGCGCAACAGATGAATGCAGAGCCGAAGGAATTGAGATGATCGCCCGCCCTCTCCCCGGCCCTCTCCCCCGGGGAGAGGGAGAAGCCAGCGACGTTGCCGGGACATTCGTCGCTCAGGTTTGCGATCGCCGGGTCTCGGTTCTTCGCACGAGTAGACTCTCGACAAGCTGTGCGATTCGTCTCGCCAATGGCCGGCGAACGATTCTCCCTCTCCTGGGGGAGAGGGCCGGGGTGAGGGCGGGCGCTAAATCAAATCTCTTTTCATCCTTCTCGCCGACGACGTGAGCGAATTCCTGCAACAATTGATCAACGGCCTCTCGCTCGGCGCGATCTACGCGCTCATCGCCCTCGGTTACACGATGGTTTATGGCGTGTTGCGCTTCATCAACTTCGCGCACAGCGATGTCTTCATGGTCGGCGCGTTCGTCGGCTACTACGCCATCGAGAAATGGCATCTGCCTGCCAACAGCATCGGCGGCGGCCTGCTGGCGCTCGCGATGGCGATGGCGATCTGCGCCGCGCTGGGCGTGCTGATCGAACGGTTCGCCTATCGTCCGTTGCGCGGGCGCTCGACGCTCTCGGTGCTCATCACCGCCATCGGCGTTTCGCTCCTGCTGCAAAACGTGGCGCAGAATCGCCAGATCGGTTTCGGCCCGAACCCGAAGGCATTTCCGAATCTCTTTCCCTATTCCAACTTCCATCTCGGCGCGCTGACGGTGTCGAGCAATCAAGTGATCGTGCTGATCGTTACGCTGGTGTTGCTGGCGGCGCTCTATTTCATCGTGAACCACACCCGCACCGGCACGGCGATGCGCGCGCTGTCGTTCAATCCCACCGCCGCGTCGCTCGTGGGCATCAACAACGATTTCATCATCTCATTCACTTTCGCGCTCGGTTCGTCGCTGGCGGCGGCGGGCGGAATTCTTTACGCGCTGAATTATCCCTCGATTGATCCGCTCATGGGCACGCTGCCCGGCTTGAAGGCGTTCGTCGCAGCGGTGCTCGGCGGCATCGGCAATCTGCCGGGCGCGGCGGTCGGCGGCGTGGTGCTCGGCCTGGTGGAAACGCTCGTCGTCGCGTGCGGCGGCTCGACCTATCGCGACGCGGTCGCGTTTGGCGTGTTGATTTTGATTCTGCTGGTGCGCCCGTCCGGATTGCTCGGCAAAGCGGAGAGGGAAAAAGTCTGATGCTCGCGCGCTCACAATATTATTTGCTGGCCGCGCTCGCGGCGAGTTTCGTCGCGTCGCTGTTTTCGGGCAGTTTCAATTCCTACTTCCTCGACGTCGCGGTCACCTGCGGCATCAACATCACGCTCGCGGTCAGCTTGAATTTGATCAACGGCTACACGGGCCAGTTTTCACTCGGGCACGCCGGGTTCATGGCCATCGGTGCGTATTCGGCTTCGCTGCTCACGACCAACTTCGGCGGAAAACTTCTCCCGCTCGTCGGCGGACAGACATGGATTTTTTTCCCGCTCGCGCTCTACGCCGGCGGCGTGGTGGCGTCCGTCGCGGGCTTGCTCGTGGGCGTGCCGACGTTGCGGCTCAGAGGCGACTACCTCGCCATCGTCACGCTCGGCTTTGGTGAAATCATCCGCGTGCTCCTGCAAAACGTGGACGCCGTGGGCGGCGCGCGCGGGCTGATCGGCATTCCCGATTACACGACTCTGTTTTGGACGTTCGGCCTCGCGGCGATCACGGTTTACACCGTGTGGGCGCTGGTGAATTCCACTTACGGTCGCGGCTTCATCGCCGTGAGCAACGACGAAATCGCCGCCGAAGCGATGGGCATCAACACCACGCGCTACAAAATCACGGCGTTCGTCGTGGGCGCGTTCTTCGCGGGTCTGGCGGGCGGCATCTACGCACA
Source organism: Verrucomicrobiota bacterium (assembly GCA_004297495.1). GTDB lineage: Bacteria > Verrucomicrobiota > Verrucomicrobiia > Limisphaerales > JADLHS01 > SCTL01. The sequence continues at coordinate 7,887 of SCTL01000262.1, read as the reverse complement.
CTTCAAGCAATACATCGCGCCGCAGGGATTCGGTTTCGACAAATCCATCGAGATTGTCGTGATGGTCATCCTTGGCGGCATGGGCAACAACGTGGGCGTGATCATCGCGGCGATTCTGCTCACCGTGCTCACCGAGACGCTGCGGCAGTTCGGCGATTACCGGATGATTCTCTACTCGCTGCTCATCATCGTCCTGATGATTGCGAGGCCGCAGGGCCTGTTCACTTGGACCGGATGGAAACGGAAATCCGCCTGACGCATGCCGCCGCTGCTCGAACTAGACCGCGTGACGATTCGCTTCGGCGGACTCACGGCCGTGTCCGAACTGACCGCACACGTGGGCGGGCACGAACTCGTCGGCCTCATCGGCCCGAACGGCGCGGGCAAGACCACGGTCTTCAATCTCATCACCGGTGTCTATCAACCGACTTCCGGCGACATCCGCTTTGCCGGCGAATCGCTCGTGGGCCGCAAGCCGTATCAGATCACGGGTCGCAACATCGCGCGCACATTTCAAAACATCCGACTCTTTCCCAGCCTGAGTGTGTTCGACAACGTGCGTGTGGCGTTTCATTTGCACGTGAAGCATGACGCCGTTCATTCGCTCACGCGGTTTCGCGCGTTTCACGCCGAGGAAAAAGAGATCGCCGCGCAGACGATGGAGCTGCTCGACATTTTCGATCTCGGAAAATTCCGCGACGAACCAGCGAAGAGTCTGCCCTATGGCAGCCAGCGGCGTTTGGAAATCGTCCGCGCGCTCGCCACGAAACCGAAGCTGCTTCTGCTTGATGAACCCGCCGCCGGCATGAATCCGACTGAGAAGACGGAGCTCACGAAACTCATCCGGTTCATAAAAGACAAATTCCAAATCGCCGTGCTGCTTGTGGAACACGACATGCAGGTGGTGATGGGCATCTGTGAGCGCATCGCCGTGCTGGATTACGGCGTGAAGATAGCCGAAGGCACGCCCACGGAAGTGCGCGCGAACCCGAAGGTGATTGAAGCGTATTTAGGGGAAGAACCAACGCCAGGATGAACATCACCGAACAACAATTTCAGAATTACTTGAAGGAGATTCCGCCAGTAATTTGGGCTTGGATGTACGGTGAGTTGGAGGATGGAGAGGCAAAGTCGGAAGTGAAAAGATTTTTATTTGATGAAACGGATCACATGCGGGACTTAACTTCTCCGTGGATGAAGACAGAGTTTGATGACTTACTTGCCAAGTTTCCTGAACTGAAATCAGTCGCAAGACGAGCAGCCACTAATTTTTACATCAGACATTCGTGGCGCAGATGGCTTCCGTGGAATTGGGGCAAATAGCGAACCATGCTCGAAATCAAAAATCTGAGTGTGAGCTACGGCGCGATCAAAGCGCTGCATGGTGTCTCACTGTCCGTGAAGCCAGGCAGCATCGTCACGCTCATCGGCAGCAACGGCGCGGGCAAGAGCACGACGTTGAGAGCCGTATCCAGCTTAGTGAAGGTGCAGACAGGAGAAATTGTTTACGACGGAAAGAACATCGTTGGGCTGCCGCCGCATAAAATTGTCGCGCGCGGACTGGCTCAAGTGCCCGAGGGCCGGATGGTTTTTGCCAATCTCACTGTACAGGAAAACCTGATGATGGGCGCGTATCTCCAGCGCGACACCCAGGCGATCCGGCGCGACCGTGATTTCGTCTTCGGAATTTTTCCGCGCTTGCAGGAACGCGAAAAGCAAATCGCCGGCACGCTCAGCGGCGGGGAACAACAGATGCTCGCCATCGGCCGCGCGCTGATGAGCAAGCCGAAGTTCCTGATGATGGATGAACCCTCGCTCGGCATCGCGCCATTGCTGGTCAAAACCATTTTCGAGAAGATCGTCGAGATCAACCGTCAGCACGGCATCACGATTTTGCTGGTGGAACAGAACGCCAACCTCGCGCTTGAGATTTCACACTTCGGTTACGTGCTCGAAACCGGGCGCATTATTTTGCAGAACGAATCCGCCGCGCTCCGCGCCGATCCGAAAGTTCGCAGCGCTTACCTCGGTGGCTGAGGCTAGAGCAGTTTCAAAAATTCTGTGGCCGGAGTTTGGAAAGTTCGTCGCGTTCTCCCTCACCCTAACCCTCTCCCGCTGGGAGAGGGAACAGGTGTTGACCGTCTCGAGTTCTTCGGAGCGTTGCGCGTCAAATTCCGCGCCCAATTGTGCGCGGCGACGGCGAAGGATACTCCCTCTCCCAGCGGGAGAGGGTGGGGGGTGAGGGAGAACATTCCAAGCTGCCGGTGCGCCTTCGCTTCAACTTGAACCGCTCTAACGTTGCCGCCGCCCGCGCCAGAGCGCCAGCAGCGTGAACACGACGACCGCAATCGCGTACGCCACCACGCCCGTGCCGATGCCAAAGGGCACGATCAACGCCCGCTCGCCATCCACACTCGACACAATCAACGCCACACCCACAGCGGCGGTCAGCAACGCGTTGCCCGCCAGACTCACGAGATACAAACGCAGCGAAGTTTCCGTGAGTCGCTGCGCGTACCAGAGGCGATACGCTTCCTCACCCATCGAGCGCATGACCCAGGCGGACTGAAAATTTCGCGCCGCCACCAGCAGGCTGGCTGTGCTGACGACGATGGCGGACAACGGCCAGCGCGACAACGCGGCGACGAGAATCACATTGACCACCGCGCCCCATTTCCAACCAAGCCACTTGGCGATGGGATTTCCTTCGAGGACGAGATGCGGCGTGGCGACCCACGTGCTGAGAAAATCCGCGCCGCGCGACAGAGCCAGGATCGCGACCATGAGCCAGTACGTGTTGCTGGCGAAAGGAACGGAATCGTCCATGGAAATGGTTCAGCCGCGAGAGAACGCAAAGAACGCAGAGAAAAGTCTGTGCCTTGAATCTTTGCGTTCCTTGCGTTCTTTTGCGGCCATTGACTACTTCTTTTTGTACATCTGTTCCGGCGTGAGCAACTGCGGCTCGGTCGTTTTGAACGTCTCGCCTTTGCCTTCGATGGAACGGAAGAAACACGACTGGTAACCCTCGTGACACGCCGGGCCGTTTTGCTCCACCTGAATCAGCAGACAATCGCCGTCGCAATCGAACGCCACGTCCTTTACGGTCTGCGTGTTGCCGCTTTCCTCGCCCTTCATCCAGAATTTTTGCCGCGAACGGCTCCAGAAATGTGTCTTGCCGGTCTTGATGGTGGCTTCGAGCGAGGCACGATTCATCCACGCCATCATCACCACGCGCCCGCTCTTTTGTTCCTGGATGATCGCGGGGATCAATCCGTTCGAGTCGAATTTCAACTTGTCGTAAAAGCTCATATCCACGGTATGATTTACGAATTACGAAACGCGATTGCAAGCCGGGGTCGTGACCTCAACCCACGAGGTATTCACTTATCCGAAGATCAACGGGCTGATTCCGCGTGGAGTTCCAGTGTCTGCTCGACGCCGCAATTGTTCACGCGAACCTTGCCGGATTTTTCTTCCACTTGAAGCAACGCAACGCCTCCTGCGCTCTCACCCTCGGCAAGGACGAAGGCTTCGGGACGCGCGGTTGATTGCTGGCTGCCCGGCGCGGTCACCAACAACAACGCGTAGCGTCGCCCCAAACTGCTGGTGACGCCTTGCAAAAGAATCCTGGCCAACGGCGGCGGCGGTTCAACGTGCGCCACGGCGGGTTGCAAACGAAACAGGTTGCGGTCGCCGATCAAGCGATACGGATTGTTGTTCTCCGCTCGTTGGCTCGCAAAACTCTCCAGTCCGGCCAACGCGACAAGGAGCGCGACGAGGATTTCAATTCTTCGGAGTTTCATAGGCAGTTCATTTCTCTCCATGAAACACCGGCGGCTGCGCGAAGTTTCCGCAAAGCAAAACGCCGGCGGACTTTTCAAGTCCGCCGGCGTTCGCTGATTCAAATTCCGCGCCTTAGTAAGCGGCCTGCGCGCCCTTGATCGCACGCTTCTTCATCCACGGCATCATCGCGCGCAAGCGCGCGCCCGTTTTTTCGATGGGATGATTCTCGCCCTTCTTGAGCAGCGCGTTGTAACGCTTGTAGCCGCCTTGATATTCCTTCACCCAGTTCCGCGCGAACTTGCCGGACTGAATATCTTTCAGCGCCGCCTTCATGCGCTTCTTCACGCTGGCGTCAATGATCTTCGGGCCGACGCTCACGTCGCCCCACTTCGCGGTCTCGGAAACGGAGAATCTCATGCCGCTGATGCCGGCTTCGTTCATCAAGTCCACGATGAGCTTCAACTCGTGCAGGCACTCGAAGTAAGCCATCTCCGGCGAGTAACCGGCTTCGACGAGCGTCTCGAAGCCCGCCTGCACCAGCGCGCTCGCGCCGCCACAGAGCACCGTCTGTTCGCCGAACAAATCCGTTTCGGTCTCTTCCTTGAAACTGGTTTCGAGCACGCCCGCGCGCGCGCCGCCGATGCCTTTTGCCCAAGCCAGCGCCACGTGCTTCGCCTTGCCGCTGGGATTTTGATAAACGCCGATGAGCGCCGGCACGCCTTTGCCTTCGACGTATTGGCGGCGCACGATGTGGCCCGGGCCTTTCGGCGCGACGAGGATCACGTCCACATTTTTCGGCGGCTTGATGGTCTTGAAATGAATCGCGAAGCCGTGCGAGAACAGCAGCGTCTTGCCGGGCTTCAGGTTCGGCTCGATGTCGCGTTTGTAAACTGTCGGCTGCTTCGTATCGGGAATCGCCACGAAGATCACGTCGGCCTGCTTCACGGCTTCGGCGGTGGTGACGACCTTGAAACCCTTTTCGCGCGCGACCGGGATGGACTTGCTGCCTTCGTAAAGGCCGATGATGACTTTGCATCCGCTGTCCTTGAGGTTCAACGCGTGGGCGTGGCCTTGCGAGCCGAAGCCGAGCACGGCGAGCGTCTTGCGTTGCAGGATGGCGAGGTTGGCGTCTTTTTCAGTGTAAACTTTGGCGGACATAGTCGGTGAGTTGAGAGTTGAAGGTTGAGGGTTGAGAGTTGTTTCGGTTCTTACTCTTAATCTTAATCGTAATCTTAATCTGCTATTTTCTCGGCATCGCGACTTTCCCGGTGCGCGTCAGTTCGACAATGCCGAACGTGTTCATCAAGTTGACGAACTTCTCGACCTTGCTTTCGTTGCCGGTGATTTCGATGGTCAACGTCTTCGGCTGCACGTCCACGATCTTCGCGCGAAAGATGTCGGTGATCTGCATCACCTCGGCGCGAGCCTTGGCATCCACGGAAACCTTCACCAGCACGAGTTCCCGATCCACATATTCGTTCTCGCGAAAATCCTGCACCTTGAGCACGTCGGGCAGTTTGTTGAGCTGCTTGACGATTTGTTCCAGCGTGGACTCGTCGCCGTGCGTGACGATGGTCATGCGCGAGGCCGAGGGGTCATGCGTGGGCGCGACGTTGAGCGAGTCAATGTTGTAGCCGCGCCCGCTGAACAGGCCGGCCACGCGCGTGAGCACGCCGAATTTATTTTCCACCAGCACCGAGATCGTGTGTCGCATAAAACCCTGAAAACAGGGCGGGCAAGCTAACAATCCAGCGCGGGAGGGTCAATTTGCAAATTCAGGCCGAACGATCAGCGCGACGGGATCAGGGCTTCTTCGGCGGCTCGGGGTTCGGCAGGAGAAAACTTCCCAGCTTGCCGTCCTTCAAATTCTTGATGCCTTCGACGACGCACTCTGCATTCATAACCGCGCCGTCCCAGCCGGTGTGCGTGTGCTCCGTGGGGAAGAATGGTTTCACTGCGTCCTGGCCAAGTTTGTCGTAGCGATCCGCGATCAAGTTGTTGAGATCAATGAAGAACGTGCCGCTCGTTTCGGCGGCTTCCTTCGCCCACTTGCCGTGGGAATTTCCGGCGCGACGAACTTTGCCGTCGGTCCAATCGTTGCGCGGAATCAGCGAGCAAACAATCGGCGTGCCGCCCGCGGCTTTCGTGTCAGCGATGTATTGGCGCAGATACCAGACGTAAGTGTGAACGATTTCCTTCGCGCCGGTTGCGAGCGTGACCTCGACGGTTTCATCGCCGCTGCCGTTGATGGATCTGCGCGCGCGGTTGTCGCCGTAAGCGCCGCCGCCGTCGTTGTGGCCGAACTGCATGATGACGAAATCGCCGGGCTTGATCTGCGCGCGCACAGCTTCCCACAACTTCGTCGTGAGAAACGAACGGCTGCTCGTCCCGCCGAGCGCCTGGTTCTCGACGTTGATCTTCGTCTTGTCGAAATACGCCGCGATGGGATCGCCCCAACCCCACAAGCCGCCGCCACCGTCGCCGCGTCCGTTCTTCACCGTCGAATCACCGATGAGCCAGAGCGTCGGCAGCGATTTGTTGAAACCGGGATGCACCGGGCCGACGCGCGGCGCGGTGACATCGCGTTCTTCGCGTCTCTCGCCAAGCTCTTTGCCGGCGGCAGAGAGAAATTTGTCCACCGGTTTGCCTTCAAGATTTTTCAAGCCGATGACGGCGAACTGCGCGTGAATGTCCGCGCCCTCGGCATTGAAGTGCGTGTGATCTTTCGGGTACAGCGCGGTCACGTTGGTCTCGCCGAGCGGTTCGAGTTTGTCGGCGACGAGTTGCGTCAGCTCAACGAACGGCACGCCCGCCGCCTTTGCCGACTCCGCGAGCCACAGGCTGTAACTGCCCGAGCCGCGCTCGATCTGGCCGTCGCGCCAGATGTTGCGGACGGTCAGCGAGAGCACGATGGGCCGCGCGCCTTTCGCTCTCGTGTCCGCGATCATCTTGCGGATGTACCAGCCGAACGTGTGGACGACTTCGTGTTTCTTCGTGACCTGGTTGTCAATTTCCTTCGTCTCCTCGCCCAAACCAGGAATCGAACCGCGCGCGCGCGACGCATCGTTGATTTGCCCGGCGTCGTTGTGGCCAAACTGAATCAGCACGATGTCGTTGGTCTTCACGTCGGCGAGTAGTTGATCCCACAAACCTTCCGTGATGAACGTGCGGCTGCTGCGCCCGCCGCGCGCGCGATTCACGACGTTCACTTTCGTCGGGTCAAAATATTTTGCGAACGGCACGCCCCAGCCTTGTTGATTCGCGCCGGCACCGCGCGCGGCGGTGGAATCGCTCGCGATGAAAATGCTCGGCAACGCGGGATGGAGGCGCGTCGTGGCGGCAGGCGGATTGGTGGCGAGATCGGGCGCGGGGGCGACCGGCAAATCCTGCGCCTGGGCAGAAACCAAGCCGACAAACAACAAGTTCGCGATGACACGACCGGGCAGGTGCATGACCGATGATTGTCACGCTGGCGACGGCTGGCAAGGGCAGGTTAGACACCAAAATTGGCGATAGCCTCGGCTTGAAATCGCTTCTAGCCTGTGACGAATTTCGCCCACAACAATTTTGTGAAAAGAATAATCCCGACCAGCTTGCTGCTACTCGGTGGTCTCGTGTGCTCCGAGGCGGAATCGCTGGTGGTCACGGTCGCCTCGCCGCCGCTTTCGCCGAGCGCGGATGGATTCAAGATGGGCACAGCGCGCCGCCCGGATGGTTCAACTCTCGCTCTCGACAGTCAAAGTCTGCTGCTCAACGGCAAACCCTGGACGCCGGTCATGGGTGAATTTCATTTCTCGCGCTATCCGGCGAACGAGTGGCGCGAGGAATTGTTGAAGATGAAATCGGGCGGCATTGACATCGTGGCCACCTACGTCTTCTGGATTCATCACGAGGAGAGCGAAGGGCAGTTTGACTGGTCTGAGCGTCGTGATCTGCGGCGCTTCGTTCAGCTTTGCGATGAAGCCGGCTTGAAAACAATCATCCGTTGCGGCCCGTGGTGCCACGGCGAAGTCAGAAACGGCGGGCAACCGGACTGGCTGTTGAAGAAGGGCTGGAAACTGCGCTCCGATGATCCGAACTATCTCGCGCGGACAAAAATTCTTT
>SCTL01000261.1 GCA_004297495.1 Verrucomicrobiota bacterium | reverse complement strand
CTCAACGGCCTGTTCTACTTCAACATTCACACGGCGACCTATCCGGGCGGCGAAATGCGCGCGCAGGTGATCGCCGTCTCCACGAACCTGCCGCCGTCGCTGACTTGCCCTGCCCCGGCGGTGGCCGAATGTGCCAGCGCGGCGACCTTGACGGCGACGGTGATTGACGCCGAAGGCGACGCGATGACGGTGGCTTGGTCGCTGAACGGAGTCGTCGTGCAAACGAACAGCATTGCCGCCGGCGCGGCTGGGGCGACCAACAACGTCTCACTCACGGCGGTTTTCCCGCTCGGCACGAACAGCATCGGCATTACCGTGACGGACGCCGCCGGCAACACCGCTTCATGCGACTCCACGATTACGGTCGTGGACACTACGCCGCCGGTCATCGTCAGCACCGGCGCGTCGCCGAATTCGCTCTGGCCACCGAATCACAAAATGATTCCTGTCCAAATCAGCGCAGTCGTGACGGACGCCTGCACGACGGCGACATGGAAGATTGCATCCGTCACCAGTAATCAAGCCGTGAACGGCAAGGGCGACGGCAACACTTCGCCCGACTGGCAGATTGTGGACAATGACACGGTCAAGCTGCGCGCCGAACGTGCAGGCAACGATGGCAGTCGCGTTTACACCATCACGATTCACGCGACCGATGAAGCAGGCAATCAATCCTCCGCCACCGTCACCGTGACGGTGCCGCACGATCAATCCGGCAAAGCCAAGCCCGCGCCGCCGGCCAAAGGCAAAACGACTTCACGCAAACGGTGAGCGGGCAATGCTGACGCGCCGGAGATCGCGATTCTAAAAAGCAGGAAGAGGGCGTTCATCGCCCTCTTCTCTTTTATTGAGGCTCGTGCAACCGAGTGAGACGGAAAAGAGCAAGACGGCGCGCGGCGTTCACGCCGCTTCAACTCACAAACGCATCGCGGCGGGAAAATTCCCAGGACTCAGGTTTGCCGACGTTGAAGCGACCTGAAGGTCGCGCTCCGTCACCCAATCGAACGACTCTCAACAAGTCGTCGCGCTCGTCGCTACCACGGCACAGACAAGCCGGCGAACAAAACTGGTTCGCGTTGCGCTACAAACCCCACGTGCACGATGCCGCCGCACTTCAGTTGCTTCACGAACTTGAGCACGAGTTTCTTCTCGGTGTCGTGGAAACCGAATTGATACGAAGTGCCGAGGTCAATCGCGCAGCCATCCGGCAGCGGCAGCGAAAACGCGAGTTCGAAACGGTGGTCGGCCAGGTCTTGAAAATAATATCGCACGTGGCCCAAGAGCAGCAGGCGCTGTCCGTCCCGGATGCCAAAGCCTAGGAATGCGTACGGATCAGTCCGAAATGGGCGGATGCCGTACCGCAACAGACTTTTTCCGGCTAGCCCGTTCCACCATGAACGCTCCGCCGGCCGATACACCGGATCGAGCGGCGAGACGGCTTCTTCGTCCACCGCGTTGACCGAGTCCGCCACAAAGTCCCCGAGCAATTCCTGACGCGACTGCAACCACCAGACCACGGGCATGCCCACCGTCGCTTCGCGCAGGCTGTATTCCACCGTGCTCACGAACGCCCGTTGGGCCGTGTGCGATTCGTGGTTCAGGAATTTATTCCCCGATGAGGCCGAATGTAGGATGCTCCATTCCTGAGTCGAGAGCGGATGAAACTGGTCGGCGAAGACGTCGTCCACGTTCTGATCGAACGCGAACTTGAATCGCGGCCAGAAGCCGTCCGGCTCTGCCGCGGGCACGTCGAGGCCGCGGAGCGGAGCGTCGTCTGTTTGCAAATCAAAGTGCTGCCCGGCCGCATTTGCGTCCACCACCACGGCGGCGATCACGCACGAAAGTTTCCAGCAAACGGATTTCACAACCGAAGACTTTCGGAACGGCCGCCCGGCGCAGGATGAATTCTCAGCCGCTTCAAACCGACAACTGAGTCGCTGGCGAACGAGACGGGGAAACCACCACTGAACCTCTGGATTCGGACTAATCTCAACTGCCTCACTTGCTTTGCGCTTGTCATCGAAACGGCGTCAGTTCACGTGGAAGCAATGGCGGTGCCGCCCCGAATTGCCCGCTCTTGCCGGACACCGACGCGAGTCCTCAATGACAAATTTCAAAATCTCCTGGGATCAACCGCCTGACCGCGCTTGGATATTTTGCCGGCGGATCAATGGTTTCCTCACTTGTCAGCCGATGGTTCGTGCTATCCGCAAGGATGCCTGGATGCTGGCCCGCGTCAGACGCCAGACGGCAGGCAATTTGCCGGCAAGATTCTACTGGCTCATTTCAAGTCATGTGTCCGAAGACAATCGCGTTTCCTTTGTGAGCGGAACAGCCGACGTCCTCCAGCGCAGTCCCCGGGGCAAGGGCGAGTTGCGAACCGGGCGTCTTGCACGCTCACCAAATCGGAAGCGGTGTTCCCAAAGTGTATTCCGGTTCAGCCACGGCTGCTGCCTGAGTAACTTCCGCACCTCCGTCAGAGTTTCGGCGGCACTGGCTTGATCGGCGGCTGAAATGAGAGTGCTCCGTGCGCCTTGGTTTTTCGCTTGAAAATCTTATCTCCACTCGTCACAAACAGTTCATCAAACTTCTCTCCGCCGAAGGCCGCGTTCGACAATCCCTTCTCCTGCGGCCTCGGAATGATGCCGATGACGCGCCCGGCTTGATCACAAATCTGAACACCCATCCGCGTGGCAACGTAAAGTCGCCCCGCCGAATCCAACGTCATCCCGTCTGCGCCGCTGTCGGGCGCGCCGTCGGGAATGTGCAAATGAAAATATGGCTGCTTGTTCGTGAGCGAACCGTCCGGCTCAATCTGAAACGAACAGACGAACTGCCCGCGCATGTCCGCGACGAGCAACAAACTTTGATCCGGCGTAAAGCGCACACCGTTCGGGAAAGTGATTCCCGAATCCACCACGCGCTTTTCGCCCGTGGATGTGATGAGCCAAACCTGTTTGTGCGGCGGATCGGTGACGTAGATTTTTCCATCGTGAGAAACGCAAAGATCGTTTGAGTCCATCGCCTCGGTGATGACAGTCTTCTTTCCGTCAGCATCGTAGCGAACAATCTTCTTATCACCGTTCTGGCAGGCGTAAAGATTTCCGTCCGGACCGAACATCGTCCCGTTCGCACCGCTGGTGTTCTCGGCAAACACGCTCACCTTGCCATCAAGACCGATCTTGTGAATGCGATTGTTTGGAATGTCCGTGAAGAAAACTTCCCCCTCCTCGTTCACTGCCGGACCTTCGGTGAATTTGAAACCGTCGGCCACCAGTTGCCACTCCTCGCCCGCGATCAACACATCCATCAACGGCTGCTTCGACCCGATGCCCGCTTTGATCGGCGCGGGATAATCCTTCCACAACCACCGTAGCGCGTCGGGAAGAATCGAGCCGCCATGCTTGCTGCTGTGCGCGCCATCGCCCCAGATGTGATTCACCTCGTAGCCCGCGAACTCGAGCGCCGAAAGCATCTCCTGATTCGCTAGCCACCAATTGCCGCCGTAGCTGTTGTTGTCGCCACTGCCGTCCTGCAAAAACACCCGCAACGGTTTCGGCGCGGTCTTGCGAATCAACGTCGGATACTCGTTCCCGCCGCGCAGTCCGACATACGTGCCGATGGTGCTGAACACGCGCGCGAACGCATCGGGCCGCTCCCACGCCGCCGTGAACGCGCAGATCGCGCCGCTGCTCGCGCCCGCGATGGCGCGGCTGTTCGCATCCGTCGCGAGATTATATTTCCTGGCGACCTCCGGTAAAATTTCCTCCAGCAAGAACCGCGCGTAACGATCACCGAGCCCGTCGTATTCAAAACTGCGATTGAATCGCGACAACGAATTTGAATTCGCCGCCGGCACGACGCCGGGATTGATGAACACGCCGATGGTCACCGGCATTTCTTTTCTCGCGATGAGATTGTCGAACACCACCGGCACGCGCCAACCGCCGTTGGTGGTCACGTAACCGCCGCCGTCCTGAAAAATCATCACGCACGCCGGCTTGGCCGCGTCGTATTGCGCCGGCACGTAAATCCAGCAATCGCGCGCCGTGCCCGGAAAAATCTTGCTCGCGACGAAAGTGAACTTCTCGACCATGCCCTGCGGCACGCCCGGCTGCGCCTGCGAATCCGGCCCAAGTTGGTAATCATCCGCCGCGCGAACGGAAATGCCGATAAAGCCAAGGATAACTGCGACGAGCAAACTGCGCGGGATTTTCATCGGCGCAGTGTCTGTGAAAGCGCGAAAGAAAGTCAATCGCCTGTGTGCTTTTCCGACAATGGGCTCAACTGGCCGAGGACAAACTCTTTGAATACGTCATTAGCGACGATCAAAAATTGGGATTTGAGAAATAAAATCGGCAAAGGAATTTTAATTGCGAAGGCTCATCATCGAATTTGCCCGCGATGTAAAAGTCTTCGTCCTTTAGTTTTTCGTCTTCGCTCTTATCTAATTCTTTATCTAGTACATTCTGTGCCAGACCCAATTTTTCCGAATCTTTCAGTTGCTTAACCATCTCTGCTTGCACCTTGAGCCAACCGTGGACAGGAGTGAAAGAAATATCGGCAGGCTCAACCCAGCCGTGAATTTTTGCCTTCCATTTTGTCTTTGGTCCAAAATAGAGCATGAACCAATAGGCTGTTCTATTCCCGCGCGGGCTATGTTTGTAGACCTCAAAATCTTTTACGACTTGTGAAACCAGAGGGTCTGTGGAGCGTAAAAAATACCACACGAATTCGAGGAGTTCGCTGCATGCCGAAGTGCTGGGAGGCTTCCTGTCGCGATATTCAATGCGATTACGAATCTCCAAAAGTTTATGTACCATTCCACGTTTAGCCACACCTACCAACTCCAGTTGCTCAATGGCGCGGGAAGGCATTCGAAGGAGTGGCAATTTGTCGAGATACAATTTTCGGAGACGACTGATTCGATGGTTGAGAACTCGTCTGAGGATCGACACCACATCGGCACGATCTTCGTCGGTGAGCGCGGAAAGCAGTCTTTTTTCGGCATGACTCCAAATCTCATGAGCTCGCCTCCATTCCCTTGCAAAGTTTGGAATCGAACTTCCAACCATTGCTTCCCATTCGAAGATGCACGGGTTCAGCCAGACCTCTTTTGTTTTCCGGCGCGCCATGTTTAAGATTTTAGCCCTTCTGCGCTTCTTTCGCCCACGTGTCCTTGAGCGTGATCGTGCGATTGAACACGAGCTTGCCGGGTGCGCTGTCCTGATCGAGCGCGAAGTAGGCGAGCCGCTCGAATTGATAACGCTCGTCCGGCTTCGCATCCTTCAGGCTCGGCTCGCACTTGGCGGTGACGACTTCGAGTGAGTGCGGGTTCAGATGTTTCTTGAAATCGCCCTCCGCATCCGGCTCGGGCACGGTGAAGAGGCGGTCGTAGAGACGCACCTCGGCATCAATCGCGTGCGCGGCGCTGACCCAATGGATCGTGCCTTTGACTTTGCGGGCCGAGGTCGCGCCGCCGGTCTTGCTATCGAGGTCGGCAGTGCAGCGCAGTTCAGCAATGTTGCCACCCGCGTCCTTGATAACTTCTTCGCACTTGATGATGTAAGCGTACTTGAGCCGCACTTCGCCCCCGGGTTTGAGCCGGAAGAATTTCGGCAGCGGCACTTCCTGAAAATCGTCGCGCTCGATGAACAGTTCGCGCGTGAACGGAATCTTGCGTTTGCCAGCGTTCGGGTCTTCGGGATTGTTGACGGCATCGAGTTCTTCGGTCTTGCCTTCAGGGAAATTCGTGATGACCACTTTGATCGGACGCAACACGGCGAGTCGGCGCAGCGCGCGTTTGTTCAAGTCGTCGCGGATGGCGAATTCCAGC
>SCTL01000260.1 GCA_004297495.1 Verrucomicrobiota bacterium | reverse complement strand
GCGGCCAGCTTACGGCGAGCGGTTGCGGATGCCCGCCGTCGCCCCAGTCGGTGTTCAGGTATCCGACCGCGCCGTGCTTGCGACCCGCTGCCGCGCCGTGGCGCAGATTGGCAAATGCGTTGTCATGGCGACCGATCAACGTCATCCACGTCGAAGTGCCGGGGCACACGTAGAAGGGGATTTTTGATTTCGCAAACGTCGCAGCTTCCTTCGCAAACGGATGGTTCGCCTCGTAGCCCCAGTTCAGAGCGATGACGTCACGCGGCAGTTCCTTGATCAATTCCGGATGATGCAAAATGATGTCGCCCCAAAACATTATTCCGCGACCGCGCTGCGCGGCTTCGCGGTGAATTTGTTTCAAGAAATCCACATACACGCGTCCCTTGCCGCTCCGCTCGCAAATTTTCTTGCTTTGACCGCGCCCCAAGTCCCACGTCTCGTCGCAGCCGACGTTGAAGAACCGGCTGGAAAAGTTCGGCAGCAGCTCGTCATAAAGTTTCCGCAGGAATTTGATCGTGCCCGGATTGTGGGGGGCGAGCGTGGAGGGAAAGCGCAGGAAATCGCCGGTCGAACCTTCGTAAGGCGCGGAAACTTCCGCGAGTTTCTTCAGTTTGGGATGTTCGAGGAAGTAACGAAGATGGCCGAAGGAATTCTGGTTCGGCACGAGATCAACCCCGAGTTCGCGGCAACGTTTATCGAGCGTTCGGATTTCCGTTGCCGTGAGTGCGCCCCAATCTTTCCAGACGGATTTGTAGTTGCGATAGGCAAACGTGTGCTCGGTGTAGAGTTGAAACTCGTTGATCTTGAAATCGGCGAGCCGCTCGACGAGATCGAGCAGCGTCTCCAGCTTCGGCACGCGCCCGCGCGAGACGTCCAGCATCACGCCGCGCCGCGCGAAATCCGGCCAGTCGCGGATTTTCAGGCAGGGGAGCCGGCGACCGTACTCGTGGAGCAGTTGCCGCAGCGTAGCCACGCCGGCGCGCAGTCCCGCAGTTTTGCGAAAGCGGATTTCAATTCCGCTTTTGGAAACAGTGAGCGCGTAGCCTTCGGAGTGTTTGGGCGCGGAACTGGAACAGACGAGTTGGATGCTTGCGAGCGGGTGTTGCTTCGGCAAAAGGAAACTCCCCGATTGCCTTTCGAGCACACGGGGAGTTGGGAGAAGATTCATGGCGACTTTCAATTCAAATTTGTCGAGCCGTTCTGAGCTAATCAATCCTAAAGCAATCAGGCGCCAGTTGGTCGGGAATCAGATCGGAAACATGGCCAACCACAATTGGCATTCCGAACCTCCTGATGTTTCACCGCTCGCGCGGTCAGCGCTGGAGGCGAGGGTCGGAATCGAACCGACGAATGCAGCTTTTGCAGAGCCGTGCCTTACCACTTGGCTACCCCGCCGCCTCAGTGCCTCAGCACAATATTGAACTCCACCCAACTCGCAAGCCAACTTTTCAGCCTCGCGAATGTTTCCGGTCTGCTCGTCGGCCCCCATGGAAAATTTTTCGGTGCGCCACTCACGGATTCGGTGTTGATTCGTTTCCTCCACGCCGTCACCTTTTCCGAAACTTTGCAATTCGCGAGCTGACATTTGCGTTATGAAATTACTGGGCATCGGCGATGAGGCGGGCGCGCGGCTGGAATCCCAACTGGCCGGCGTTTGTGAACTAAGCTGGCGCGCATTTCGATGGCGCGCC
>SCTL01000259.1 GCA_004297495.1 Verrucomicrobiota bacterium | reverse complement strand
CCAAATTTTTTGGCGAATTTCTCCGCGCTCACGCTGCCGAGTTTGAGTTGGAGCATGAACTCGCGGAGGTAACGCTCCTCCGTGTTCGGCGTCAGCGCGCGATACACGGGCAGCTTGCCGGCGTTCACGGCGTCCACGTAGGGTTGGAACTCGTGGTGATTCTGGTAATGCACGCCGTTGAGATGGCCGAAGCTCGCGACCCCGATGGAGAGAATATCCGCGCCGGAGAACAAACCTTCGCGATAGATGAATTTCACCTTCGCCGGATCGCGCACGACGGTCGTGCCGCTCGTGACCGTGTAGCCGATCTTCTCGAACTCGCGATAAGCATAATCCACCCACGCGCGTTTCGTTTCCCAATCGGCGACCGGCGCGACGAGTTTGCCGTCGGCTTTCATCTGCTGGTAGATGCCGGTGTTGTATGGCACTTCCATCTGATAGATCGTCACCGAGTCGGGCCGCAGCGCCACGGCTTTTGCCACAGTCTCGCGCCACTTGTCCTCCGTCTCCTCGACCATGCCGGCGATGAGATCAATGTTGATTTGCGGAAAACCGATTTCGCGCGCGTAGGCGTAGGCGCGCTGGATTTCCTTCGAGCGATGCGCGCGGCCGTTGATTTCCAGAATGTGATCGTCGAAGTGCTCGATGCCGAGCGAGAGCCGCGTGACGCCGAGATCGCGGATGGCTTTGAGTTTGTGATCCGTGAGCGTGCCCGGTTCGGCCTCAAACGTGACCTCTTCGGCTTCGTCCCACGGCAGCAAACGTTTCATGCCGTCGGTGAGAAATTTCAACTGGTCCGGCGAAAGATAACTCGGCGTGCCGCCACCGAAGTAAATGAACTTGGGTTTGCGTCCGCGGACGGCGGGCTTGCTGGCATAGACCGTCAGTTCCTTCAGCAACGCGTCGAGATAGCCGCGCACTTCGGAGGAATCCTTGTCCGTGTAAACTTTGAAATAACAAAAGTGGCAGCGCTTGCGGCAAAAAGGAATGTGGGTGTAAAGGCCTAGGGGAGTTGAGAGTTGAGAGTTGAGAGTTGAGGGAACGCGTTCGAGTGCACTCAGGAATTCGGGAACGAACTCGGGTTTCCAAAACGCGAAGGGCGGATAGTTCGCGACGAAATAATTTCCCGCCGTGGTCTCGTGGCGCAAGGGCGGCGCGAGCGTCTTGGTGGTGGCCGGAGTTTCGTTCATTCGACTTGGTAAGTTTGCCGCATGTCGGGTCGTGCGTCCACTGTTACGGCGCGAAGGCGAGGATTTCATCGAGCCGGTTGTGGACGATGTGCTTGGCGGCGCGGCTCACGCGTTCGGACTTTGGTTGGAAGGCGACGGACATTCCGGCGGCGCGCATCATGCCGACGTCGTTGTCGCCGTCGCCGACGGCGAGCACTTTTCGCGGAGTGACACCCATGCGCTTCACGAGGAAGCGCAGGGCGTTGAGTTTGTCGTAGGCGCGCCGGCCTCTGCCTCCGCTGCGCAACGTGGGCGCGAGCGTGACCACGCCGGTGGCGCGGTCATGGCGAAATTCCAAAACGTTCGCGAGCGAGAAGTCCGCGAAGACGCGTTTGCGCACAATGGTTGACGCGACGTGAAAACTGTCGGTGACAATGCCCACGCAGTAACCGCGCCGCCGCAGCCCCACGACGGCTTCGACCGCGCCGGCCACGAGCGGAATGTCGCGCGCGGTTTGCTCGAACACTTCTTTCTTCACGCCACGAAACAAGGCGGCGATGCGGCGCGTGCGCGTCTC
>SCTL01000258.1 GCA_004297495.1 Verrucomicrobiota bacterium | reverse complement strand
ACTCAACACAGTTATCCGTTCGGCTGCGCTTACCGGAACTACAAAGAGGTGGACATCACGAAACTCGACTCGGTGGATGCCACGACGAACAAAAATGGCGGACCAGTGCTCATTCCCTTCGATCCCGCCGCATCCCGGGAAAAGATGTTGTCGCCGAAGGCTTACTCTGACTACGCGGATATCCACAAAGGTTTGGCCGAAGCCGTGACCGGCACATCACTTTCGTTTCGGCTTACGGAGGCAAACAGTTTTTGGTTTAGCGGTCTGAAAGGCGCGAGCGACAGTTACGCGTCCGCACTCTGGGGACTGGACTATCTGCACTGGTGGGTGGCGCATGGCGCGGCGGGCGTGAATTTCCACACCGGCGATCGCACGGGTGGCAGTGTGTCCATGCCTTGCCGCTACGCGGTGTTTGTAACTTCAAACCGAGGCTACGAGGTGCGGCCTTTGGGATATGGAATGAAGTTGTTCGAATTGGGCAGCCACGGCGCGGCGCTCCCGGTTATCGTTTCATCAAAGCCGGAACAAGACCTCAAAGCCTATGCGACATTGGCGGATGACCAGACCGTCGCTGTGACCCTGATCAACAAAATGCACGGAGCGGGAGCAACCAATACGCCGGTTCGAATCAAACTGGATCGTTCGCTCGCCGGCTCAAACGCAAAAATCATTTTCCTGTCAGCGAAGAATGGCGACATCGCCGCCGGTTCCTCTGACGTGAGCCTGGGAGGCGCGGCCATAAAACCCGACGGCGACTGGAAAGGCAAATGGACCTCGCTGCCGGAAGCGGCCAGCTCTGACGACGCGATCAGTGTCGCGATGCCGCCCGCCAGCGCGGCAGTCGTCCGGGTGAGAATTCGATAAGCGCGAACAACCACCGCCACTCCCGAATAATCCGCGTGCATTTTTTCTGCGCTCCGATTCCAGCAAATTCAGGTTCGACTTCGCCAGGTTTCGTTTTCAGTTGGCGCGGAACTGAAAGGTTGAACATTTTTTCCATTTCTTCGTCAAACCCACACCAACCCGTCACACATCGGGAAGAACGAATTGCGTGTGACCGGCGATGATCTTTGAAGTTTTCGATTTCGGTGACGATTAAGAGTTCAGATCGCCGCCATGCCTGAGAACAAACCTCCCTTGAACTCGTCGAAATTCCCCGGGTCTCTCGGCCATCCCCTGGCTGATTGACCCGGTTTTTTCGTTTGGTGAGGGTGCGTCTCGATCATTCAAGCCGATGGGGGGTGAACCGAAACGGCAAGTTCTATCCCGAGTCCAGCGACGGCTTTTTGCCTGCTGATTTTAGGCTTCGAACTTTGGACTTAAGATTTATTCCCCGCATCCAGTTCTCCGTCCGCAGCGTAGTCCCTTTCAGAATGAAAACACTCATCGTGCAATTTGAAGCTGACGGCGAGGCGGGCAATCAGGCAAGCTGGCCCGTGCCGATTCGCCTTCGGCCAATTGCCGTCACGCGAGACCCGAACCTATGCTGGACCGAGAAGCGGCGGACCAACTTCAGACCCAACTGCTCCATCGCATTGCGACGCAGGATCGCGAAGCCTTGGCTGAATTCTACGACGCGACCGCCGGCGTGCTTTTCTCCACCGCGTTGCGCATCGTAGGCGACGCCCCGGAAGCCGAGGAAGTCATGCAAGACGCGTTCGTTCAAGTTTGGGAAAAAGCCGGCGACTTCGATCCCGAACTCGGCACGCCGCTCTCGTGGGTGCTGCGCATCACGCGCAATCGCGCCATTGACCGCATCCGCGCCCGCCAACGTCGCTCCCGCGCCATGGACGCTTTTGAAACCGAACTCGCCGTCACGCCACCGCAATCCGCGCGACAACTCGGCTTGAACGAGGAAGATTGCGCCAAAGTCCGCTCTGCCGTCCGCTCGCTGCCGGACGATCAGCGGCAGGCGGTTGAACTCGCTTTCTTCGGCGGACTCTCGCATGGCGAAATTGCCGAGTCGTTGCAGCAACCGCTCGGCACCGTGAAAGCGCGCATCCGGCGTGGCATGTTGAAACTGCGCGATACTTTGCAGCCGTATTTATGATCACTGAGCGACAACAAGAACTGGCCAGCCTCTACGCTCTCGGCGCGCTCGACGCCGCCGAGACACGCGCGTTCGAGTCTGAACTGCGCGCCGACGCCGAGTTGCGCCAGCTTGTGATCGAACTGCAACGCGCTTCCGACTT
>SCTL01000257.1 GCA_004297495.1 Verrucomicrobiota bacterium | reverse complement strand
CGCCGGTCGCGCGGCCAGCATTAGCGCCGTGTTGCCCAGCGCTGAGCGGGCGTTCGCCGCCGCGCCCTTGTCAAGGAGCAGGCGGACTTTCTCAAAATCCGTCGCCGCGCGCATCAGCGGTGTCGCGCCGGCATTGTTGGTGATATTCACGTCCGCGCCGCGGTCGAGCAGCAGTTTCACGCACGCGGCGTCGCCATAAACCGCCGCCCACATGAGCGGCGTATTGCCGGCGGCATCCGTTGCTTTGGCGGATGCGCCGTGATCCAGCGCCGCGCGCAGCTTCTGTGAATCGCCGCTGCGCAGCACGGAAAGAAATTCAGGATTGATGCTGGGTGGATTTGCCGGACTGGACTCGGCAGCGAGCAAAGCAGAAGAGATGGATAAAATACCGACGGACAATTTAAGCCATTCGTTTTTCATACTGTGATTAGCACAATTCGTTGTGATTGACTGGTTCTGCGCTGCGCCGTCCTTCCCCTCGCAGTCGCGTGGTTGCAGCCTAAAACAAACGCCTCCCCCGAGACAATGAAAGTTTAGCGGACGAGGTGTCCGCAAAAAAGGAAGCACCCGTTCGCCCCGGATGATGGGGACGATGTAGCCGGCAATAGAATGCTGCCCTAGACAAGAGGCAGCGGCTCGAACTTGCGGCCGAGCACCGGCTCACTGCGGGTCTTGAGCCAGTCTTCAAGCACGCCGGCATACACGCTGCGGAAGTCCACCGAGTATTTGATGTCGCCTTGGAATAAATCCGACGGCGCGAGACTTGGCTGTTTGCCGAGCAAGCCGGCTTTCACTTTGTTACCGATGACGAACATCGGCGCGGCGGCGCCGTGGTCCGTGCCGCCGCTGGCGTTTTCATTCACACGGCGACCGAATTCGCTGAACGTCATCACCAGCACGCGTTCCAGATTGCCTTGAGCTTTCAAGTCTTCGACAAATGCTTTCACGCCGTCGCCGAGGTCCTTGAGCAGCCGTTCGTGCGCGCCAGCCTGGTTCGTGTGCGTATCGTAGCCGCCTTGGGAGACGTAATAGATGCGCGTCGGCATGCCGCCCGCGATGAGTTTCGCGACGAGCTTGAGCGAGTTGGCAAGTTGCGACTGCGGATACGTGGCCTTGTTCTGCGACTTGGCCGCGATGGCGCGCACTTCGTCCGAACTGACCTGCGCATCAAGCGCCGTGCGCTCGATGAAATCGAGCGGCGAGCCGGTATGTTTGGCCGCGCCGTGAATCGCCGCGATGCTGCCGCCGGAGTTTTCCATCTGAACTTCGTCCGCGTCGTTCAACTTGCGATACGATTCCTCCATCATGTCGGTCTCGCCGGGTTTTGGTTTGTCGGATTTCGCGAAGCGATAACTCTGCGGGTTGCTAAAGCAAATCCCTTTCGGGTTTTTCGCGGCGAACGCTTGCGGCATCTGTCCGCCAATCGTGATCGCCACGGCGGGATCACAGCCGGCGCAGGTGTTGTCGAAGTAACGCCCGAGCCAGCCAGTGTTTTCAAAACGCTCTGCGTCGCTCGCCGTCTGCCAGATTTCCGTGGAGCGGAAGTGCGAGCGATTCGGATTTGGATAGCCGACGCCCTGCACAATGCTGAGCTGGCCCGCGTCGTAAAGCTCCTTGAAGCCCGCGAGCGAACTGTGCAGCGCGACGTCGTCGTTCAGTTTCAAAATGTTTTTCTCAGCCAGTGCCAGGCGCGGACGCGCTTTGCGGTAATGGTCGTTTGTGAACGGAACCACGGTGTTCAACCCGTCATTGCCGCCAGCCATTTGCAGCACGACGAGGATTTGCGCGTCTTTGCCGGTGACGACTTGCGTGGCGCGATCCGCGGCGTCGGCGTGCAGCGCGGAAAATGTGTTGGCGAGAAAAGTCGGCACCGTCCAGGCCAGCGCGCCACCGAGCGCGCCGGTGCGGAGAAATTCGCGGCGGGTTTGAAGATTCAAATTGGTTTTCATGGCTTAAGTGAGTTGATATTCCGGCGTGCTCATCACGAGACGGATGGCGCCCAGCACGTCGTCGTCGTCGAGCGCGCCTTTGGAATCGAGATAATCCTGCAACGCCTGGCGCTGCTTTTCCTTGAGCTTCGATTGCAACAGCCGTTTCTCCAGCGCAGCGATCAAAACATTTTTGTCCGCACGTTCCTTCTCAGTCAGAATGCGTTTTGGGTCCACGCGCGGCATCCGACTGCGTTGCAATCGCTCGTTCACCAGGCGCGTTGCGTTTGGATTCGGCAATTCCACCACGCCGCGCAACGCGGTCACATCGCCCTGCACCAGCGCGATGGCTTCGTTGTAACGCGAGAGCAGATTGTTCGTGGTGATCCACGTGAGTCCGCCGTCCCAGCCTTTCACGTTCGGCGGCGCGAACAAATCCTGGCCGAGATTGCGCGTGAGCCCCCAGCACACGACCGCGGGCGGCAATTCGCTCTCCAGCATCCGCACGGTGCCGACGAGCCATTGCACCGGACTCTTGACCTGGTTGCGGATGAGGTGCGGGGAATAAAACTCCTCGCTGCGAAACATCGCGCAAAGCAGCGGCTTGAACTTGCTGCCGTTCTTCTGGAAGACATCGGCGAGAGCTTCGTTAAGTTCCTTGGATGGCATTTCGCCCGCGAAATAATTCCAGAGCTTGGCGGAGATGTACTTCGCGGTTTGCGGATGATTGGCGATGGCGTCGAGAAAATCTTCGCCGTCGAAATTGCTGGTTTTGCCGAAGATGGTT
>SCTL01000256.1 GCA_004297495.1 Verrucomicrobiota bacterium | reverse complement strand
ATGTCGAACCTGCTGGACGTTCACGTCTCCAACGTGCGAAAGAAACTTGGCGCGGAGTTCATCACCACGCGGCGCGGACACGGGTATTGCATTGAGTGAAATGAAAACATTCAACATTCAACATTCAACTCCCAACATCGAACTGGTGGCTGTGCGTTGCCTTCGGTGTTCGGCGTTGAATGTTGAATGTTCCCCGATCCCATGATCATCCACTCCATCAAATGGCGGTTGCAAGCGTGGCACAGCTTCCTGCTCGTGTGTCTCGTGGTCGGATTGATGACGGGTTTTTACACCTTTGAGCGCAACGCGCGACTGGAGGCGGTGGATCGGGAATTGATTGAGACGATGACGCCGTTGATGCCGCGCTTCGCGCCGCCGGGCCGCCGGGAAATGATGGGCAATCCTCGCGGGCTGCTTCCGGAAGAACGCGGCCCCGAGGGGCGCGGAGATCGCCCGCCGCCCCCGGAAGAAGACGAAGGGCCGCCGGATGGGCCGGGTTTTCGCGACGGGCCGCCGCAAGGCCGCGAGCGCGTACCGCTGCCGATCACGCTCGGCAAAATCTATTACGTCGCGTGGACGGAACAGGGCGAGCGTTTTGCCGCCTCGACGAACGCGCCGGCGAATATCGAGCGACCCCAACCGCCGAGTCACGACGGCGGGCAATTGCTCCGCACCCGCGGGCTGAACCGCGAATTCGCCAGCTTCGTTCCCACGGGCCGAAGCATTCTGGTGGGCAGGTCGCTCGAACCGGTCTTCGCGGAACTTCACCAGCTGGCGCTCGCGCTCGCGCTCATCGGGTTGGGAATTGTCGTGATCGGTTTCGCCGTTGGCTGGCGGCTCGCCACGCGCGCGCTGCGGCCCATCGCGGAAATCAGCCAGGCCGCGCAGGAAATTGCCGCCGGCGATTTGTCCAAACGCATCAACGCCTCCGAAACCGAAAGCGAACTCGGCAAACTGGCAACGGTTTTGAATTCCACCTTCGCCCGGCTCGACGCCGCGTTCGCGCAACAGCAGCAATTCACGTCTGACGCGGCGCACGAACTGCGCACGCCCGTCTCGGTGATTCTCACGCAAGTGCAAAGCACGTTGAACAAGGAACGCACCGGCGCGGAATATCGCGAGACGCTCGAAGCCTGCCAGCGCGCCGCGCAACGGATGCGGCGCTTGATTGAATCGCTGCTCGAACTCGCGCGCTTCGACGCCGGACAGGAGAAATTGAAACGGATTCCGTTCGATCTCGCCGCCACGGCCCGCGACTGCGCGGAACTGGTTCAACCGCTCGCACAAGAACGACGCGTGAAAATCATCACCGACCTTTCGACCGCCAACTGCGCGGGCGATTCCGAACGCATCGGCCAAGTCATCACGAACCTGCTGACCAACGCGGTGAACTACAACAAGCCTGATGGCGAAGTGCGCGTGACCGCGACGTTGCAGAATGGCAGCGCGATCGTGACCGTGAGCGACACGGGCCGGGGAATTGCGCCGGAAGATTTGCCGCGCGTCTTCGAGCGGTTTTATCGCGCGGACCAGTCGCGCTCGAATTCCCTCGGCAGCGCGGGCCTCGGCCTTTCGATTTGCAAAGCCATCGTCGAAGCGCACGGCGGGACGATTGAAGTCACGAGCAAGCCGAACGCAGGCGCAACGTTCACAGTGCGGTTACCGGCTTAGGCAACGATTACCTATTTGGACCCGTACTGTTTTAGCAACACTTTACGCCATTCCTCGATTGAAACGCGTTGGTCTGGATTGTTACGGGCAAAGTTGTCTAATAATTGAAATCCTTCTTTGCTTCGTTCCGCTCTAACCAGTAGCGCCACGAGATTTTCTACTGGCGTGCTGTAACTGGGTGAAAGTTCACTGGCGATTCGATACGCTTGTTCAGCTTCCGTACTGTAGTTTTTGCTCGCGAAAAGATTTCCTTGGGCCACGGCCATTTGCGCGTATGCAGTTCGCGAGTCAGGCGTGGTTAATGTGTCCGTATCGGTTTCAAATCTATGCGACATGTCACGCCAGTAGTCCAGAGCTTGTCGAGCTTCCTCAACGGTCAGGTTATTCTGCCCATCTGGTCGCTTAAGCTCTAGCAGAGGCCCTAACGGTGCGGCAGAGGTGTAAGTTGAAGCCATCGGAAAAGATTCCTCCATCGCAAAAGAAAGACCTGGGTTCTTGTCCATGAGCGTTTGCAACAGTTTCTCGTTGATCGCCATGACGGCAACCTGACCGGAGACCTGCACACGACCTTCATTTACTTGGATGTCTTCGCCGGGACGAACTTGTTTCGGTTCATCGGGATGTTCTTGGTCGTGCTGGAAACGCTTTTGCGCGTCGGTGATGTAATTTTGAAAAGCGTGCTGGGAGTCGTCCTGCGTCAGCGTCTGCAACCGGTCGGCGTAGAGAAAATTCAGGTAGTCGAGGTAGGTGCCGTCGGCGAGCGCGTTTTGGGTGAGCGTGATGTGGCGTTCGCCGTCGCTGGTTTCGTTGAGAAAAGTGGGAATGAAGCAACCCGGATCAGTGCCGCCCACGTAAATCATCCCGGGTTTCAGCGAGCCAAGCACGGCCTCACCGTAGTCGAGGAGTTTTTGCGCGGGCCAGTTGTGGGCTTCGCGGGCCGCGCCCCAAGTCTCCTGAATGCTGCGCCAGATTTGATGCAGTTCCGCCGAGCGCGGCTGGTTGAGGCCCTCGCCCGGTTGCAAGAGTGCCTGGTGTGCGGCGTCAATTTCCTCCCAGCGCCCGCTCTCCACGGCGTCGAAGAAACGCTTCACGTCATCGAGCACTTCCACTTTATGATGCTTGGCCAGGGCGAGAACGAGTGCGCGCCGGCTTTTGCCGAACTGTTGAAGTTTGCCCGCGACGATTTCCTCCGCCGTCGCCGGCGCTTCGCCGCGCCAGTGACCGGCGGCTCTGGCCGACAGGCGATCGCGACTGGAGTTCGCGCCGCCGGCTGGTCCTTGATGGGGCGGGAGAGTCCTCGCACTGCGGCCATCCGGCGCGGATCGCGGCAGCAAGAGCGCCACGAGGAGGATCACGACGAATCCGCCTGCCAGAATCCACAACCAAATCGCGCCGCCCTTGCGGCCCTCACGGGTCGCGTCCGGTCGGGAATTGTTTTCATTCATGGTGCGTTGCTTTCAACAACACAGACACCGGGCTCAATGAATTTGTATATGACGGCAGAAGATTTTTCGAGCACGATTCAGACTGTGAATGCGACATCGCTTTTTCGGTGGAGCGGCGTGGTAGATTGGTTCGCATGAAAGATGAACAAACGATGTTGTTGTTGCCGCCCCGTCGGGAATTGCTGCGCGCTTCCCGCGAGCGAAACGCAGATTACGATGGCGTGTTCTTCGTGGCGGTG
>SCTL01000255.1 GCA_004297495.1 Verrucomicrobiota bacterium | reverse complement strand
AAGCGCGCGTCACCGTCCTGTCTTGCGTGCCAACGCTTCTGGCCATGCTCGACGAAGATGTGCCGACGCTGCGCCTGCTGATTCTTGGCGGCGAAGCGTGCCCGCAAAAATTGGTCGAGCGTTGGGCGCAACCCGGTCGGCGCATGGTCAACACTTACGGCCCGACGGAAACGACCGTCATCGCGACTTACGCGGAATTGTCGCGCGGCGAGCCGGTCACGATTGGCCGCGCGGTCCCGGGCTATCAAGTGCATCTCTGCGACGACGGCTTGCGGCCCGTCACCAACGGCGACGTCGGCGAAATCTGGATTGGCGGCGCGGGCGTCGCGCGCGGCTACGTGGGATTGCCGGGCAGCACCGAGGCGCGCTTTGTGCCCGATCCGTTCGCGCCGGATGAAACGGACGTGCGCATCTACCGCACCGGCGACCTTGGCCGTTTTGACCACGCGGGAAATATCGAATTTTTGGGCCGCGCCGATTCGCAGGTGAAGCTTCGCGGCTTTCGCGTGGAGTTGAGCGAGATTGAATCAGTCTTGATGACGGGGGATGGGGTCCTCGCGGCAGCTTGCGCTGTCTGCGAGGACGTGCCGGGCGTGCAGCAACTCGTCGGCTACATCGTCCCCAGCAACGGGCACGTGGACGAAGATCGCCTGCGTTCACTTCTGAGAAATCGGCTGCCGTCCTACATGGTGCCGGCGTTTTTTGAGATCGTCAGAGACTTGCCGCGACTTCCCAGCGGCAAACTCGACCGCACTGCTCTTCCCGCGCCCCTGGCGCGCGAGGAGTCGTCGCCCTCAATCGCCAACCGTCCCCAAACTGACTTGGAGCGCCGGATCGAGACGGTGTGGAAAAAACTTTTCGGTCCGCATCCCATTTCGCTGGATCATGATTTCTTCCTCGATCTCGGCGGCCACTCGCTGCTCGCGGCGCGGATGGTTTCGGAACTCCGCAAGGACCCGCAATTCGCCTCGGTCTCGATGGTTGATGTTTATGAAAATCCCACCATCGCATCGCTCGCCGGTAAATTTGAGAACGCCCCTCACCCCGCCCCTCACCCCATCGGATGGGGAGAGGTTGGCCGCAGGCCGGGTGAGGGGATTTCCGCGCGCTCGGCAGTTACTTATTTTGACGAACAATCCAAATCGCCGTCCGAAGTTTCGCCCGAGCCGTCCCCTGCCCCGCAGGAAAAATCTCACGACAGCAATCGTCGGCAGCACTTTGCCGCCGGCGTGCTTCAATCCGGCGGACTTTATTTCGTTTACGGCTTTCGCGCGCTGCATTGGGTCACGCCGTACCTGGTTTACTTTTTCCTTCTCGAAAATAATTTCAGCGCACTCGCTTCGGCAGCGTGGGCCGTGACGTCCGCAGTGGCGGCGCTGCCCGCGCTCATGCTCGTCAGCATTGCGATCAAATGGCTCGTGCTCGGCTGCATTCGCGCGGGACGTTATCCGCTCTGGGGCGCTTACTACGTGCGCTTCTGGTTCGTGCGCAATCTGATTGCCGCGCTACCGTTGAGCCATCTGTGCGGCACGCCGCTGCTGGCGGGTTTTTATCGCCTGCTCGGCGCGCGCATCGGGAAGGATGTTCATTTGGAAACCGACCAACTCGTCGCCTACGACCTCATCTCCATCGGCGACGGCACGAGCATTGACGATACAGCGTGGCTGCTCGGCTGCGCGGTCGAAAACGGCGAGTTGGTGATCGGTCCGATTCAGATCGGACAAAATTGTTTTGTCGGCACGCGCTGTGTGCTTCGCGAGCACACGACCATGGAAGACGGCGCGCGCCTCGACGACTTGTCACTGCTTTCGCGCGGGGAACGAATTCCCCATAACGAATCTTGGGCGGGCTCGCCTGCTCGGCGTGGTCCCGGTGCGACTTCAACTACCGCACCACCACGACCGAGGCGCAGCCCGCTCAAGTCCCCTTTAACCATCGCGCTCTATGCCGCGCTGATGCTGGTGATTCCCGCCCTGCCGCTGGCCGCGTTCGTGCCTGGCGTCGCGCTCTTGATGCGCATTGGCTTCCTGGAACATCCGTTCCTCTACCTCGCCGCCGCGCCGCTGGTGGGCGCGTTGTTCGTGTTGCTGCTCACCATCGGCGTCGTGATTTTCAAAAAACTTCTCGTCGGTCGCGTGCAACCCGGCACGTATCCGGTGCATGGCTCATTCTACATCCGCAAATGGATCGTGGACCAATTGCTCGCGATCAGTCTTGATGTCGTCGGCTCGCTGCACGCCACGCTCTGGCTCTCGCCGTGGTATCGCGCGCTCGGCGCGAAACTGGGAAAATCTGTCGAGCTTTCCACGGCGACCTCCGCCACGCCTGACTTGTTGGAGATTGGCGATGGCGGCACGGTCGCCGACGAAGTGTCGTTCGGCGCGGCGCACATCGAGGGTGGCTGGATGACTTTGGCGCCGACCCGGCTCGGCCAGCGCGCGTTCGTGGGGAACGGAGCAGTGCTGCCGCCGGGCACGGTGATCGGCGACCATTCGCTGGTGGGAGTCCTTTCGCTGGCTCCCACCACGCGCACAACCGACGCGGGGCAGTCCGGCGCGACTTGGATGGGCTCGCCGCCGATACTGCTTCCGCGTCGTCAGGCGAGCACACCGTATCCCGACGCGAAAACTTTTTGTCCGACCAAACGAACCCGGCTGGCGCGCGGCGCGTTCGAGTTGTTGCGCGTCACTCTGCCGCCCGCCGGGTTTATTCTGGTCACCACGGCTGTCGTCACGGCGGCGCTTGCGCTCTGGAACGGCATGGGACTTTGGGCAACGATTCTTACGCTCCCGATTTTCTATGCCGCCAGTTGCGCCGCCGTGGCGCTCGGAGTGGCCGCGTTGAAGTGGCTGGTCATGGGCCGATTCCGTCGCTTCGAATATCCGCTCATCACGCCATTCGTCTGGCGGCTCGAACTGGTCAACGCGCTTTACGAATTCCTCATCACTCCGCTCACGCTCGAAGCGTTGCAAGGAACGCCGTTCCTCCCGTGGTATTATCGCCTGCTCGGCGCGAAGATCGGACGGCGAACTTATTTTCACACAACCGGCCTGATCGAATTCGATCTCGTCGAAGTCGGTGATGAAGCGGCGGTCAATGAGGATTGTGTTCTGCAAACGCATTTGTTCGAGGATCGCGTCTTGAAAGCCGCCAGCCTCCGCGTGGGGCGCGGCTGCTCGATGGGCGCGGGGTCCGTCGTGCTTTACGATTCCGAAATGAAAGCCGGCTCGCGGCTCGATGCGCTTTCGCTCTTGATGAAGGGCGAGGTGTTGCCCGCCGGCACAAGCTGGGCCGGCAGTCCGGCGCGGCGAAGGAGTGATCAGCATGAAAACGTGGGAGCAAACTTCTGAATACGTCATCCATGATTCACCGGATGAACCCGTGGAAGATTTCGAGCGCGTCCACGTCTGGTTTTCCGATCTCGACGCGGCGCCGCAACTGGATTTCACCGGCCCATCCGGGCTTTCGGCCAATGAGCGCGCCCGCGTCGCGCGGTTGAAAATTCCGCTGGAGCGCTGGCGTTTCGCGGCGCGCTGCCATTTTGTCCGGCACGTGCTGGGCGGGATTGTTGGCGTCGCGCCGGCGAGTCTGAAATTCCGCAACGGTCTGCGCGGCAAACCGTGGCTTTCCTTTCCCATCGTCTCGAAGGGCGACCGGTTTGCCGTCCTCGATTTCAACCTGGCGCACGCGGAAAACATCCTCGCGCTCGCCGTGGCGTTCAATCGCAAGGTGGGGATTGATATCGAAATCGTGAAACCCGGCGTGGAGTTTCTCGGCGTTGCGGAAAACTTTTTCGCGCCCGAAGAATGCAATCGCCTCCGCACGCTGCCACCGACTGAATCCATCGTGGCCTTCGATCACCTCTGGACGCGCAAGGAAGCGCTGGCCAAGGCCAGTGGCCTCGGCGTGGCCGTGGCGGTTTCGAGGGAAACACTGCACGCCTCGGCGGGAACAGAGCTTCACTCTTTCGATCTCAAGCTGGGCGAAACGCAGATCGTCGGCGCGCTGGCGATTGCCGAGCGCAGCGGCGAGAGCGAGGCGGCGGAAAAGATTTCCTCGCAACAATGCGAGCAGGCGCTGGCCGAGGCGCGGTTGCAACGCCGCAACGAAGACTTGGGAAATTTCTGGCTGCAACGCCAGCACTCTCGCGCACGCAAGCCGGTTCGATCAAAAATATTTTAGCCGATCATCATGAACCATCCATGCCGCAACTCCACGTTCAGCCGG
>SCTL01000254.1 GCA_004297495.1 Verrucomicrobiota bacterium | reverse complement strand
ACGCAGTTGTCCGTCGCCGTCACCACCGGCAGCGCCGGAATCTGGCTCGGACAACTGAAGAACTGGTTGCTCGTCGGCACGCCGAAGAGTTGCGGCGCAATCGTGTCCGCGACGGTGATCGTCTGATTGCAGGTGTTCGTGTTGCCACAGGCGTCAGTCGCGCGGTAGGTGCGCGTGACGGTGATGATACAGCCGTTGGTCAGATAGGTATCGCCATCCCAACTGTTGGTGACGGTGCCGCAAGTATCCGAAGACGAAGCCAAGCTGGGATCTGGCGCCGGAATGTCGCCGAAGCACTGGACGGTCAAATTGGTCGGGCAGATGATCGTAGGCGGGTTCGTATCAATGAGCGTGATGGCCTGACTACAGCGAGCTTGGTTGCCGCAGGCGTCCGTGATTTGCCACGTGCGCGTCACTTGGAAAGTCGCGCCGCAGAACCCAGCCGTATTTGTGACGGTGCGAAGCACGACAATCTTATTTGTGCCGCAGACGTCGTTCGCGGTCGGCGGATTGAAATCAATAGCCTGTCCGCAGGAGATGACCTTGTTGCTCGGGCAGTTCACTTCGGGCGGCGTGGTGTCCACAACGGTGACGGTCTGGTTGCAGAGGGCTTGGTTGCCGCAAGCGTCCGTGATGCGCCAGGTACGCGTGGCGGTGAAGGAGTCGCCGCAAACGGCATTAGTGACGGTCCCAACGAGATCAATGCGGTTGGTTCCGCAAAGATCGCTGGCAGTCGGCAGATCGAAAGACCAACTGGTGGTGCACTCGACGGTCTTGTTGGTCGGACAGTTGATTGCGGGAGGCGTCGTGTCAACGACGGTCACCGTTTGACTGCAGGTATTGGTCAGGCCGCAAGCATTCATGGCGACCCAAGTGCGGGTGGCGCTGAAAGTGTCACCGCAGAATCCGGTGAAATTCGTGGTCGTGTTGAGAATGGAGATGACGCCGTTGGTGGAAGTGGGCGGATCAAAATCCCAGGCCTGACCACATTCGACGCTCTTGTTCGGCACGCAGATAATTGTGGGCGGCGTGGTACTGACGGTGAGAACGACACAGTTGGTCACGGTGTTGCATTGTCCTGTCACTTCGACACAGTAAGTCGCGGCGTTCGCGCCGGTCGCGTTGGTGATCACCAGGCAACTATTGGAAGCAGTGGTGGTAATCTGGAGATTACCGGCGGAGGAAATCACCGCGCCATTTTTCTTCCAGACAAAACCAAAATCACCCGTCGCATCACGCGGCGTGCCCGCCGCCGAGACGCAAAAGCTGGCGCTGCTTCCCGGACAAATGAACTGATTGGTCAAAGTATTCGCCGTGGTGCCGGTGTTGAGCCCGACCACGACGGAACAAGGCTCGGGAGAAACCAACCCGAGCGCATCCGAAAGATACAACGTGTAAGTGCCGGGGTTGCTGACGGTGATGGAGACGTTGGTGACACTGCTGCTGATGACGTTCGTATAACTATTCTCGGGCGAGATCCAAGTGTAGGTGAATGGGGCTTTGCCTGCGAGCGCCATACCGCTGATCGTGGCCGAAGTCCCCGGGCAGATGTTCGTGACACCGACGGACACCGCGCAGATGGGCTGTGGAATAATCTCGCCGCCCTGTATCTGGTTGTCCTTGTTGCCCGTGGAGCCGCAGTCTAATTCAACAAGTTTGAAATGGTAAGGACCGCCGTTGATGTTGGCCGAACCGCCCGTGTCGGGGTAGCTCAACAACTGGCCTTGATCGGTCGTCTGCGCCAAGTGGCCGGCGACCTCGAGAATAAATTGAGTCGAAGCAGATTCCCAGCACAGCTTGTAAACTGAGTAGATTTCGCCCGATCCTGGTTCATAACCCACGAATGTGAAGGTGGCGTTCAAGATTGGCGCATTGCCATAAAGCGTGGCGGTGCGGTCACCGAACAGATTTTCATAGCGGGTGATCCGCAAGCCGACATCGTTCGTGATCGTATTCAGGACCACGTTATTGCTGATTTCATCTCCCGAGATCGGAACGAGGAAAACATTGGTCATGGCGTGAAGATTGGTGCAGATGCCGAACTCCGGATTGCCCAGATCGCCGCACTGGAAGCCCGCCAATCCCGCCATCAAATTCAGGCCCGGAGCAATGCGTTGGTCAGCCGCCTGCACGCCCTGTTGCCAGGAGGTCAGGAAGTCATAGGCGTGAAAACCGCCTTTGGTGGCGAGGACCTTGAATGTAAGACAATGGTAATTCGAGTTCGAAGAACAATTCCCCGGCGCGGCGGGGATCCCGTTAATCACCAACCGCTGCGGCACCGACATGCCTTCGGTGTAGGTGGAATTGTTCGCGTTGAGTGTGCCGTTGATCCACTGAACATTTCCGGTCTCATTGGCAAACTGGGAGAAATCCAGACTCACACCATCCTTAAAGGTGGCGCTGGCAATCAATCCGGAGGTCTGTCCAGTCCCGGTGATCTGGAGCGTGGTGCCGATGAGTTCGTCACTGAAAACAATCCAGCCGGTTTCGAAATTGCCGTTCGTGTCCGCCACCACACCCCACGGCGCATAAGCGGCGCCGGCATCCGGCCCCTCGATTTGAGTGACCTGATTGCTGACCGTTTCACCGGGCTGAAAACCTGTTCCCGTAATCCAGACGACCGAGTAAGGCGGATAATCTTCTTTATCCGTGACCAAGGTCGCGGCCTGAGCCGCGAAGCAACCGAGAACAAACAGCGCGGCCGACATCCAGCGCAAAGCTGGTCGCAATTTTCGTCGCGAACTGGTTTCAAATGGGTTTGGTGACAATGGGGTTGAAAATGGTAAAGCAGTCTTCATGGGTGTCCTTGGAATGACCCGTGATAGCGACAGGTATAAAAATGTTGTACGACTAAAATCAGCACTACTTGGTTCTGGTAAGAATCCGGGGCCATTTCAATCGGACACCAGGGTGAAGTCAAGAAAGCCATCAAGGAGAAACTACTGCGCAGAGTCCGTAGCGGAACGGAAATCGGAAAGTTCGGGCAAAAAAAGTCGCCCGGTTCAAACGCAAAAAGAGCGGGTGTTGACTGGCAACACCCGCTCCAGAAGTCTTGCGCCGATGCTATCGGTTAACTTGGAAGGTTGTCGTGGAACTGTCGGTGATGCATCCAGCTTTGCACGCGGAAGCATTCACGGAATACGTGCCCGTTCCCAATTTGGAATTCACCACGTAGGATAAAACTGCCAGACCGTCCGCGCCCGTCGTTCCGGTCAAAGTTTTCGCGCTGCCCTTCGAGGCAACAATCGTGGCCGTCACGGTCGCTCCGGCAACTGGATTCACCGAGTCCGTGACGC
>SCTL01000253.1 GCA_004297495.1 Verrucomicrobiota bacterium | reverse complement strand
GGCGAGCGGAGCGACCGTGAACCGGGGAGAGGGCGAAACGACTCGCCGCTTCGCCGATTCACCGTCTCGCCCCCTCCCCGTCTCGCCCCCACGCCGACTCGCCGCTTCGCCATCCACTCTCCACTCCCCGCTCCCCGGCCTGCGCGCCACCAAACACGCACCCGACGAACTCGGCGAACTCGTGGACGGCTTCAACGAAATGCTCGCGCAGATCGAGACGCGCGACGCCGCGCTGCTCCGCGCGCACAACGAACTCGAAGGCCGCGTGGCCGAACGCACCCAGGCCCTCTTCATTTCCAACGCCCGGCTCAAGGAAGAAGTGGACGGGCACGAACGCGCCCGGCAGGAATCCGACGCGCTCCGCGAAAAACTCCAACGCGCCTACGAACATCTGCAACTGGAAGCCGAACGCCGGAGCGCCGTGCAGGAAGCCCTGCGCCGCTCCGAGGAACGATTTTCCAAAGCCTTCCGGGCCAGCCCCGTGCCCCTGGCGATTTTGACCCGCACCACGCGGATGATTGTGGACGTGAACGACCGGTTTGCCGAACTGGCCGGCCGCCCCCGCGAAGCGATCATTGGCCAGGCCATGTTCAGTGTGCCCGTGTGGGCGGAAGCCGAGACGCGCGCGCGGCTCGAACAATCCCTGAGCGACGGCGAGCCGCTGCGCAACTGGGAAGGCCGCATCCTCGGACCGGAAGCGGAAATGAGCCGGGCAAATGCTGAAAGGCTGAAAGCTGCCAATTCAAATGCTGAAAAACTGAAAACTGAAAAGCTGAAATCCGATTTCAGCATTTCAGCGTTTCAGGATTTCAGCGTTTCACAGAAGAGCGTTTCCCGCGAAGCTGCGCGAGCGGCGCTACTCTCCACGGAACACTTTCAACTCGGGAGCGAGCCGTGCGTGCTGGTGATGACAGAGGATATCAGTGAACGGGTGAATTTGGAGGGGCAGTTGCGGCAGGCGCAGAAGATGGAAGCGATCGGTCAACTGGCCAGCGGCGTGGCGCACGATTTCAACAATCTGCTGACGATCATCCAAGGCTACACGCAACTGGTGTTGGCGAGTCTGCCCGGGGAAGTGGAGGGAGCGAGAGTGGATAGTGGAAAGTTGATAGTGGATAACCACACTCCCCCATCCAGCATCCACTGTCCCGCAAGCACGATGCGACTGGCGCGCGAGGCGTTGGAGAAAGTGACAAACGCGACGCAACGAGCGACGCAACTGACCGGGCAGTTACTGACCTTCAGCCGCAAACAGATGTTGCAACCGCGCCCGCTGGATTTGAACCAGGTGGTGGCGAACGTGACGGGGATGTTGAAACCGCTGTTGGGAGAGAACGTGCGGCTGCAATACCAGAGCGCGGCGGCGCTGCCCCCGGTGCAAGGGGATGCGGGGATGATGGAACAAGTGATCGTGAACCTGGCGGTGAACGCGCGCGACGCGATGCCCAAGGGCGGCGACCTGATCATCAGCACGTTCACGTGCGAACTGGATGCGAGCTATCGGCAGTATCAGCCGCAAGCGACGGCGGGTCGGTTTGTGTGTTTGCAAGTAAGCGATACCGGCCTGGGAATGGACGCGACGACACTGGAACGGATTTTTGAACCTTTCTTCACGACGAAAGGTGTCGGCAAAGGCACGGGCCTGGGCTTGGCGACGGCGTACGGCATCGTGAAACAACATCGCGGCTGGATCGAGGTCGCCAGTCAGGTGGGCGTGGGCACGACGTTCAAAATCTTTCTGCCCAGCACCACCGCGCCGACGGAAGTGGAGAACGCCAGCCCGTTGCACAGCGTGCGCGGCGGCGACGAGTTGATCATGGTGGTCGAAGACGAACCCGCGTTGCGCGAACTCTTCATCAGCGTGCTGCGCAATTTTGGTTATCAGGTCATCGAAGCCTCGCACGGCCGGGAAGCGCTGGGCGTGTGGCACAGCGCCGCGCGCAAACCAGCGATGCTGCTCACGGACATGATGATGCCCGAGGGGATGACCGGCTGGGAACTGGCGGAAAAATTGCGCGCCGAAGAACCCGGACTCAAAGTGGTTTATACCAGCGGTTACAGCCCGGAACTTTTCGGCGGCAAAGTCAAACTGCACGGGCGCTCGAACTTTCTGCCCAAACCGTTTCACCCGCGCACGCTGGCGCAAACGGTGCGGCAATGTCTGGACAATTGAAGACTGTGTTGCAGGTTGAACGTTGAAAGTTGCAGGTTAATCGTTCCGCGCGACGGACAAACCTGCAACCTTCAACCTACAACTGATCGCTTGCCGCGGTTGCGATAAATCAGAAACACTTCCTCGCCGACTCGTCGGAAAGATTTCAGTTCAAAGCCCGCCGCCCGCTGCAACGCGCCGAAACCATCACCCTCGGCGATGGTGGGCGCGTTGCGTCCGCCGAAAATCTTCGGACAAATCGTGAGATGAATTTCATCCACCAAACCGGCGCGGAACAGCGCATCATTCAATTCGCCGCCGCCTTCGCACAACAGGCGATTTACTTTCCACTTTTGCTTTAGCCAGAACAGCGCGCGGGAAAAATCAATTTCCTTCGCACCGCAAATTTTCACGTCGTCGGCAATCCGGAGCAGCCGCCGCCGCG
>SCTL01000025.1 GCA_004297495.1 Verrucomicrobiota bacterium | reverse complement strand
GGTTCGCCCACAATCGCAGCGCCCAATGCGATCCATCGTTGTATTATTCCACGGTGCCGGTCTTGGAGGAAGTGGCAAAAATCAATCCGCAGCGGATCATCGGCGCGCAATGCCTCCCCCCCTCCGTTGCCGCGATGTGCGGCCTTCGCGACGTGCGCGGCTACGATTCGGTGGATCCGAAAAGGATGATTTCGTTGCTACAGATTGCCGCCGGTCCACAATCCAAGAAATATGATTACGCTCTGGCGCAATGGCTCTCGCCGAAAGCAACACTTGGCGAGGATGGCAGCGTGCGTCTCTCGCCGGTGCTGGACCTGCTCGGCGTACGTTACGTGATTGGCCGTGGTCTGTCGCCCCCGCAATCCCGGCCTGCCTTCACCGGACCAGATTACTGGGCGCTCGAAAACCCTGCCGTGTTGCCACGTGCCTTTGTCCCCGCACGGGTCGAAGTGGAACCGGACGACGCGTTGCGGTTGGCAAAACTGGCATCGCCTCAGTTCGACCCGCGCGAAGTTGCATATGTTGAATCTCCGATCAGTTTGCCCGCTACGAGCCGGGGAGTGGTGAGCGTTGTTGACGAAACCCCAGCGCGCGTTGTGCTCAACGCGACCTTGGAAACCTCCGGCTTGGTAATTCTCGCAGATTCATGGGACGCCGGTTGGAAAGCTCGCCTCGATGGAAAGCCCGTGCCGATACTGCGTACTGACCATGCGCTACGCGGTGTGCTGGTGCCTGCGGGAAACTCGGAACTGGAATTTCGTTATCAACCAGACAGCTTCACGCTCGGGTTAAATCTCTTCGCGCTCGCATTCATCGCGCTTGTGATCCAAGCGGGTATCATCTGGCGGAGTCGCGCGACCGCACCCGCCTCCCCTGCACGCTGATTTCTCCGCGCGCGATCGCCGCCACGCATTTGGGATAAAGCTCATGCTCTGCCGCGTGAATCCGCGCGTGCAAAGTTTCCGGCGTGTCGTTGTCCAGCACCGGCACGGTTTGCTGCCCGATGATCGCGCCGGAATCCACGCCCGCGTCCACGTAATGCACCGTGCAGCCGGTGAACTTCACGCCGTGATCCAGCGCCTGCTTCCACGCTTCGAGTCCGGGAAACGACGGCAGCAGCGAGGGATGAATGTTCACGATGCGCCCCTCGAACGCGCGCAGAAAATCGCCCTTGAGCACGCGCATGAAACCGGCGAGCACGATCAAATCCACCTTAGCCTCCTGCAACGCCGCGACGTAAGCACGCTCGGCGTCCTCGTCCAGTTTGGTGCGGAATTTTCCGGGCGCGATGAAACGATGCGGCAGGCCGCGTTGCTTTGCTTGCTCCAAAATGCCCGCGCTCTCCACATCGCTCAGCACGAGCGCGACCTCCGCCGGCACTTGCCCGGCGGCGATGACCTCCGCGATGGCCACGAAGTTTGAGCCTTTGCCCGAACCGAGAACACCCAGACGGAATTTCGGAGAAACAGTCACGCGCCATGTTTACCGGTGAACCGGCGTTCCTCGCAAGCTTCCGCCGCAAAAAAACTTGCCGGGAGTCCGTTAACTACTTGGATTGTTTTGCAGAAGCGTCAAACAAAGTTCCCGCAAAATCGTTTTTCTTTTGGCCCTCCTGGCCTCTGATCTCAACTCCTGGTGCTGTTGTTCCGCGAAGCAGTGCGGTACGCGCGACTTTTAGGTAGGAGGACTCAATATCAAAGCCAATGAACTCTCTTATACCACAGTTCTTCGCCGCTAAAGCTGAATGTCCAATTCCCAAGAACGGGTCCATCACTACTAGTTCTGGTTTAGCTCCGTGGACTTTGATACAGAATTCTGCCAGTTCCACTGGAAATGTGGCTGGGTGAGGTCTCTGCTTAGAGCGACTGACGATGGTTTTATATGGAATAAACCAGTTGTTACCTCGGCATCTCAAATCCTTCCCCTCTGTATGCGCCCACCGTTTGATGTTCGATTTGTCCGAATAGGGCACGCCAATCGCCAGCCGGTCTAAAGGTGTGTCGCCATGCTTGGTTAGATGGAAAACATATTCATGACAATCGTTTACAAATCGCCTTGAGTGCAGAGGTTTGAAATGCCCGGTCGAGATCATTTTGCCTTCCTTCGTCTGGACGGTGATGGATTTAATCCAGTGGAATGTGTTTTGTAGAATGAAGCCCACTTCCTTAAGTGTCCCTACCAATTCATGAGGAATCAAAGGATTGGAAGGAGCAGATCCAAGATTTAAGAAAAAAGACCCGTTGTCCTTAAGGACTCGCCTAACTTGGCGCGACCAGTCGCGCGACCAATTCAAGTAATCATTTCGCGTCCGGCTGTCGCGGTAGCTCTCGTATTTGATTCCCAAGTTGTATGGCGGTGACGTAACGACAACATCAACGTATTCGTCGGGCAGTTCGAGCATCCCCTTGACGCAATCTTTAACTTCCAACTTGTAAGCTTCGAGTCGGATACTCTTAGGTTTGTCAGGCATATTCTTAAAACGTCGCGCTGCATTTTGGATTCGGTTTAACCAGCCGCAAGCACGGAGTTGGGCTTGAGGTTCATATTTCAGTCATCATACTCAGGCAATGCAGACTGTGGAAATGATCATCGCGGATAAGTCCACCTCGCTTAACCCAAGTGACCTCGCTGAGTTCCTATACCTCTTTACCGGAACGGGTCGGGCATTGAAGCACTTGGTTCCTCCGAGCGATCACAACGCGCTCCGCGAGGCAACAGAACGAGAATTGATAAACTACAAGCGTGAACTGAGAAGATTTTCGCCTGACCAACTGAACGTCTTTTTTGACTCACAGTCTTCGCCCGAATTCGTTCACATAACCTCCATACGGAGAAACAGCCCGCTGGAATTCACTCTTGGTGGATGCGCGTTGCTCATAACGCTCGGCGTGATCTTCTCAGGTGGCAAAATCAGTTTAACGCGACAGGGTTTGAAAGCTGAATTGCCGTCACTTGGCAAGGGCATCCAATCACTTCGCGATGCTCTCGGCCTCAACAATAATCTCAAGGCCGGATTTGGCGTCCGCGAAACGGTAATAAAGCTAAACGACTCGGAATTCGATGCGCTTTGCAAGCAGGATGACGAATCGAAGAACCGCGGTGGCTTTCAGCACTTTCTTGTCGGACTGAAGGTTCGGATCAATAAACAAACGCGTGAGCTTCGCTTGAGCCCCTCAGATCTGGAACGGATTTATCGCTACAAAGCGAACCCGAAACGCGGTGGTTGGCAAAGCCGCTGCAAAAAGATTTTTGGGCGACATTTCCCTGAGGATGGTGAACACCTGCTTTGAACAATACGGTCGGATGATCGGGTAATCACCAAAACCGCCAACTGCTGGGGCGTGGACAACATGAGCAAAGGCACGAACACCAACCGCATCGTGCTGTTCCGCAAGCCGTGATCGAGAGCGCGAGCCTTACAGTTTTCGAAGCCGGTAGAACTGGCTGCCCACCGACGGCAGACTGACCGACACCTTGCCATCCGCGCTCACCGGCGCGTTGGTCGCCACCACCCAATGCGCGTCTGCACCCAGAGATGACGATTGTTCCAACAGCACATCACCCATAGTCAGAGACCAGGAGATGCCGACGGAATTTCCTTCAACCCTGGCAAGGACAGAAACCGGCGCAGTGATAGCGATCGTCCCGGTGAGATTGGTCGTGACCACGGTCGCTCCACTTTGCAGGCGAGCCGTGACGCTCCAGTTGAAATTGCCGACGGTCGAATAGCTGTGTGTCGGATATTGATTCGTGCTGTGCGCCGAGCCGTCGCCGAAATTCCAATCGTAAGTCGGCGTGGCATTCACGTTGACCGGCGTGGCGACGATGGCGAAGGGCACGGCCCAGTTCGCGGGATAGTTCGTCGGCACGAGCGTTCTGGCTGAGATCGAGAACGGGCCTTGCGCGACCGCGACCGTGCCGGTGGCCAGGATGGAATTCTTTGATCCGTTCCACGCGGCGAAGGTAAAGGTGTCGTTGCCGACAAATCCGGCTTCCGGGAAATACGTCGCCACGTTGTTGCTCAAGCCGACTGAACCGTGAGCTGGCTGCGCAATGATTCGCGCTGTTGCTCCCCCGCCGCCGACCGGCAGGACGAACGCCAGCGATTGGCTGTTCAGCGTGTTGGTGGCGAGATTGAACGCCGTCGGATTTGCGCTCGTGTTCGCGCTGCTCTGTGTCGGCCCATTGTGACAGTTGTAACAGCCGACTTCCGCACCCTTGAAGGTCGGAAACGACACTGGCGTGCCGTCCAGACTGACGCTGATTGACCGGCTGGCTTGCATCCGCGAGAGCGGCGTGCCGCGATAATCCGCGCCGTGACACTTCTGGCAGTTCGCGAGCGAACCGATGAAATCATGATGCCCGCTGACCCAGCCCGAACCAATCGGGTGCATTCCGTGCGGACCGTTCGTCGAGGTGGAACTGCTCACGCTCATGGAGACATGGCAGGACGTGCACTCCACCATCACGCCAGCGTGGCCCTGGATTTTTTCGTTGCGCACGTTGTCGTTGTGATGCGTGGCGGGAAACTCGGCGTGCGTCGAGCCGTGACAGGCTTCGCATTGCAGACCACCGTGGCCGGCGGAAAAGCGGTAGAGCGAAAGGCCGGGCGCGGGTGAGTTCGATTTCGTGGCGAAGGTCTGATTCACGGCGATGCGCTCGATCCAGTTCGTCGTGTCGGTGAAGCAGGAGGTGTAACGAATCTGCCCGTTGTTGCTCGTCGCCGTGCCGCTGTGGCATTGCTGGCAAGTCGGTTCGTTCAGCCAACCCGTGCGGCTGGCTTTGCCGACGTTGCTCATGTTGCCGTGACAACTCTGGCATTGCATCGCCATCGTGCCATCAGCGGCAACCGCGCCACCCATCGCGCCGCGCAGACATTTCGTCGCCGAACCCGGATGACAACGGTAGCACGAGGCGCGGTGCGCGGAGTTGTCGAGCGTGATGTGCAGGTCGGGATCCATCACCGTCGCGTGTTTCATGTGAACCGAGGCCGTGAGCGGCGGCGTGTTGCTGTAGCTCGGCGCGGCCAACGCTTCGGATGCGTGGCAGGCGGCGCAGAGCACGGGCTGTCCATCTGCGACCACGCCGCGATACAGGCCCTGCGAATTGAAACCGCGCGCGGCGAGTGCTGAGACATAAAGGTTGTGATGCTCGGCAAAATTCTTTTCGTCGTGCAGCCGCAAAATGTTCAGGCGAAAATCGCGTTCCGGGTTATCGCTCCAAACCCAGCCCGCCGCGGGCTTCGCTGCCGCTTGCGTGCCGGAGGCGTGGCAGGTGCGGCAGTCCATTTCGTCGGAGACGGGCAGCACAATGTCGTTCGTGGCGATGGCTGTGCCGATGCTGTTGTGCGCGATGAGCCGCATCATCGGATAAGGATTTTTTTTGCCGGCGTCGTCGTAAGGCGTGATGGGAATTCCGTAGGCGAAGAACCAGTCGAGGCCCGAGTCGAACAACATTCCTTGCGGCGTGTTGTTCGTGCCGGGCATCCAGAATGAATACGGGCTGGGGAACGGCAGGCCTTGGTCCACGGCCACGCCGCCGTAGAGCTTCGCGGCGAATTGCGACCAGTTCCCTTTGCCGGCGGAGGTCTTGTTGATCGAGCCGTCCGGGTCGGCGACGGCTTGATACGTGAGCGTGTAACCATTCGACGCCGTGACGAGCGCGCCGTTGACGATGATCTGCGCGTCCACGGTGTTGTAAGGCGGCAGGATGCTGAACACGGAGTAATCGCTGTCCATGCAATGCATCCCGAGATTGTTCCAGCCGAGAATCTGCGCGCTGGCGGCAAGCGAGTGTGGCGGTTGCGCGAGCGCGCAGAGCAAGGCCATCGCGCGCAACAGCACCGCGACCTGGGTGATGATGGTTTGGTGTTTCATGATGAGTCTTGGTTGATGTGGCATCGTGGCGGCCTAGGGATGAAAGAGCCGGAAAAAGCCATTGCCGGACAGCGGTGAAATGGTCACGCGGTTGTTTGTGCCAACGACGCTGATGGCGTTGGTCGTGTTGCTCCAGTTGGTCGTGGCCGGGTCGGAATTCCGTTGCAGCACGAAGCCGCTGAAGTTCGTCGGCCACGTGAGGACCAGCGAGTTAGGTTGCGTCGAGAACGACATCTGCGGCGCCGCGACAAAGTTTGCCGTCAGCGATTGGTT